>CADEEN010000033.1 GCA_902826345.1 uncultured Burkholderiales bacterium
AGTGCTTCATGATGTGCCAGAGGATCGGCCGGCCGCCGATCTCGACCATCGGCTTGGGCCGCACGTCGGTCTCCTCGGCAAGCCGGGTCCCGGCCCCACCGGCGAGGATCGCAATTTTTAGTGTCATTGAACGAGTTCCGGAAGCCTCGGTACGCTGGGCAGTGTACGGAACGCAACTCAAGCGCAAATCCCACGGATGAAGGTTCGGTGCGGCCGCAACGAAGCGTGCTAGCGGCCTTGCTCGGTGCGGCGGAACACTTCGATGCCGGTGCAAAACCGCCCGAGAAATGAACCCTCCGACACGTCAGACAGGATCGGCCACCTTGAATCGTCGTTGTGCCGCTGGACCTGTGACCGATACTGCGCGAGGGCGTCGAGCTTGCGGGGCAGCACCGCCCCGATATCGATGCGCGTGCGACAACCGAAGGCGAGTTCAGCGCTGTCGCGCAGCATCCTAGGCAAGCCCGCGAAGGCGGCCCACAGACCCGGCAGCGTCGTCCAGGGCCAAGTGTTCCAAAGCCACACCGGATATTCCAGAACCGTCACAGGCTTGCCCCATTCGCGAATCGCGGACGTGACGATCTCGTAGGTCGCGACGTGGTCACGCAGGCGGTCGCGCCGGTGCGACACGAACACCTGCTCGGGCCGATGCTTCTGCAGCAACTCGATGACCTGTTTTCGCGCGCTGTCGGCGTGTTCGGCGAGGCGGTTGTCCTCAAAGTCGAGGAACGTGCAGGCGGACGAATCGAGACCGAGTTGCTTCGAGGCGTCAACGGCCTCCGCACGCCTCATCTCGATCAGCGTCTGCGCGTCGACGAACTGCGCATGCGAGGTCCGCCCGTCGGTCATGATCACGATCTGCAATGACGAGCCTGCCATCGCCTTCAAGGCGATCGTCCCGCCACAGCCCAGCACCTCGTCGTCCGGGTGGGGCGCAAACACGAGCGCAGGCGCCGCCCAATCCAACGCGGCGCGCTCATCGGCACACCACTTCACGCCGACGGCGAACAACGCTGCCGCGAATCGGTCACGGATCGAATGCGCGCGCGAGATGGCTGGGTTCGATGTCAGATTTTGTTGGCTCATCGCGCAGGGTTCTCGCGAGTCGGCCTCGTGTTAGAGGTCATCCTTGCCGCATCAATTCAAACACAACGCGACGCGTGGCTGTCCCGCGATTGGCGGGTGATGACACCTTCTAGTAGGGGGGTCGGCACGCCAGGCCGGCTGGCACAATCGATCGCTGCAAGCAATGGAGTTGCCGATGGAGTCGATACTGGTGACGGGCGGAGCAGGAAACATCGGCAGTGCATTGGTGCGGGTGCTCGCGAGTCGGCCGAACACCGTGGTCGTCGTCGCCGACAACTTGTTGACCGGAAGCGCCGACAAGATACGCGACGTTCCCAATCTCATCTTCGTCAAGGCCGACTGCAACGACTTCGACGACATTGCGTCGCTGTTCTATCGCTTCCACTTCACGCACGTCTTCCACTTTGCCGCGGTCGTCGGCGTGCAGCGCACCTTGGCCAACCCGATGTTGGTGCTGCGTGACATCGCCGGCATCGAAAACGTGTTGCGTCTTTGCAAGAACACGGGCGTGCAGCGGGTGTACTACTCCTCGTCCTCCGAGGTTTACGGCGAGCCCTTCGAGATTCCCCAGAACGAGAGCACGACGCCTCTGAACTCGCGCCTGCCGTACGCGGTGGTCAAGAACGTGTGCGAGGTTTATCTACGCACCTTTCAGCGCGAATACGGGCTGCCCTACACGATCTTCCGCTTCTTCAACACCTACGGTCCGCGGCAGAGCGAAGACTTCGTGTTGCCGCGCTACGTGCAGGCTGCGTTGCGCGGCGACCCCTTGCTCGTCTACGGTGACGGCTCGCAGACGCGCACCTTCTGCTACGTCGACGACACCGTCGAAGCCTGCGTGAAGGCCCACGAATCGAGCGTCTTCGAAAACGACGTGATCAACGTCGGCAGCGAAGACGAGATCACGATCGTCGAACTCGCGCGCTTCGTCATCCGACTCGCAGACAGCAGCTCGCGCATCGAGTTCCGGCCGCCGCTTGTCGAAGGCGACATGACGCGGCGGCGCCCCGACACGGCCAAGATGCGTCAGCTGCTCGACAGGCCGTTGGTCAAGCTCGAAGATGGCATTCGCCGACTGCTCGAACACTACGCGGGACAGGCCGCTGCGGCGACAGTCACTACGTCACGTTGAATCAGGGTCGAAGTGAAGGTCGCCTACGTCACGCAGCCGCACGACGCCGTGCTTCCGCCGCGCCAGAACTCGATTGGGCTGATCATCTACAACACCGCGCTCGAAGTAGCGCCCTCGGCGCAGGTCACGCTGTATCTGCGTTCAGGAGCGACGGGCGTGCTGGTGGATGGATCGCCGCTGCAATTGGCGTATGCGCGATCGGTCTCCGACCGGGTGCTGCAGTCGCTTGCCAATCGATGTCCACTCTGGATGCGCCCGCAATCGCTCGTCGAGCGCGCTGATGCTTATCTCGGCTGGGCCAGCGCGGTGGCCAAGAGGCTGCGCGGCGCGCCGGTGGACGTCGTGCATGTGATGAACTACTGGGGCTGGAGCCAGCGCTTGCGCGGCAACCGGCTCGTGCTCGAAATGCAAAGTGAGTGGCTGTCGCAGATGAATCGCGGGGCCGTGGCCCAACAGCTGCGCGCTGTCGACGCCGTGGTCGCGGTCAGCGGCCATGTCGAGCGCCTGTTCCGCGCCGCGTTCCCGGACTACCGCGGCATCGTGTCGGTGGTCCACAACGGCGTCGACACCGATCAGTTTTGTCCCGCGCCAATGCCGCGCGAGGAGTCGGATGAGCAGCGCTTGCTCTACGTCGGCCGGGTGTCTCCGGAAAAAGGCGTGCACACGCTGCTCGAGGCTTTCAAGATCGTCGCGGCGCAATTTCCGCGCGCCCGCCTCGACCTCGTCGGCGGCCGGGGCGCCATGCCGATGAGGCTGCTCGTGTCGCTGTCCGATGATCCGCTGGTGCGGGCGCTCGAGCGGTTCTATGCGCCGGATGGCAGCTCCGACTACCCGCAGCAGCTCGACGAGTTCGTGCGCAAGGCCGGTCTCCAAGACCGCGTGACTTTCCACAGCTACCTGCCACACAAGGACATCATCTCGTACTACCAACAGGCCGACCTGGTCGTGAACCCATCGCTCAGCGAAACCTTTGGCATCTCCATCGTCGAAGGCATGGCCTGCGGCGTGCCTGTGGTCGGGACACGCGTGGGTGGGATGCTCGACACCATCCGCGACGACGTCGGCCGCGCCGTTGCGGCAGAAGACCCCGAGAGCCTGGCAAAAGCGATGTGCGAGATCCTGGACAACCGCACGCTGGCGCGGCAGCTGGGCGCTGCCGGTCGCCAACGCGCGATCACGCAGTTTACGTGGAAGGCGCGCGCGAGCCGGCTGCTCGATGTCTATCGGCGCGTCTGCAGTGCCTCATGAATCTTCGAGCCAATGACCCAATACCCATGAGTTCGAGACTTCAACGATCGTCCCTGCGCGCCGACGCACCAGCGCTTGCCACAGCGGCCAGTCTTGTGGCGGCCGAACCGGCGATTCGAGCCGGCGAAGACTTTGTCCAACCCAGACGCGCGGGTTCGGTGGTCGGCTCTGCCGACGCCCAGGGCAAAGTGCGCAAGGGCATCGACAAAGAAGGCATCATCGGCATCGACAACGGTGCGTTGCGCATCGCACCGCTGATCGAGCCTGGGTGGGGCCGCGCCGGCATCGCCTATGGTCCGTTCGAACGGCGCAATGGCCGCACGTTTGCTGTGTTCATGGTCAACTGCCACAACACATCGCAATCGGAGAACCTGCGCGAGAGCTTTCGAGACCGGTTCGATCGCTGGCTGCGCGGGCCGGAGTTGTACAGCCGCATGCAGCGCGCGTGGCAATGGCTGCTGAGCAGACGCAAGGGGCGAATGCTGCGACAGTGGCGATGGTGGCGGCACATCAGCGCTTCGGCAGCGCCGGTGCCGCGCATCGACGAGAACCTGGCGATCGGTTGGTTCGCCAGCGAGGTGCCAGCCGACCCGTTGTCCGAGGGCAACGGCCTGATCATGCATGCGACAGGCGCCGAGAACGGCGAATTGTGGGCGCGGGTCGGCGGCTCGATGCTGCCGACGATCCGCAGCATCCAGAATTTGCAGATCCACTACGTCGTCGTTCTGCGCGAGCGTGGTGCCGCCTACTACGCATCGTCGGTCGAGGGGGCCAACGGCCTGGGGACCTACCCCAACATGCGCCTGTTGGCGATCGACGCGTTCAATGACGAACCGTCGGTGCACGCGGGTGTCTTCCAGGCGGCACTCGGCCAGATCGGGTTCCGACTCGACACGCGCATCTACGGCACCCGCGTCACCGACATTGCCGAATGGGGCTCATGGTTCGGCACCGCGCATGCGGCGGACCGCCTGGAGGGCAGCGGCGTGTTGTCGGGCTCGGCGGCCGACATTGGCGGTTCGTGGCACGTTGGCGCCGGGAGGTTCGAACGAACCGCTGAAGGGGCGGCGGCCGTCGAGGACGGCAGCCTTGCGGTGCTTCGAGCTGACCAGCCTTCGGGCTTGGTCCATGTTGTCATCCAGGGCGGATCGCATGACGCGCGCGCGGCGGGTCTCGTCTGGCGCCATGCCGACCCGGACAACTACTGGCAGCTGACGGCGAGTGCCCAGGGATGCGAGCTGACGCTGCATGAGGCCGGGAGTTCATCGACGATCGCCCGCACTGATGCGGTTCGGCTCGAGGTGAACAAGCTGCACGCATTGCAAGTGGCAGACGAGGGAAATCGGTTCAGCCTCTTTCTCGACGGCATGCTGTTGTTCGGCAAACGCTTCGTCGACGACCGGCTTTCTCGCGCCACCGGCGTTGGTATCGCGGTTTCTGCGGCGCACACCGGGGTTCGATGGACCCGTTTCGAAGCCCACCCGATGGAGTGCCGATTGCCGACAGCGCTCGACCAAGGCAGGCCGTGGTGGCGCCTCGGCGAGAAGGACATCGTTGCCGACGATTTCGAGGGACCTGCAGGCGATCTCGACGGCCGGCCGACAGCGATTGGCTCGCAGGTTTGGCGGCGAATCATCGGCGACGGACACATCGATATCACCGGCAGTGGCAGCGCCAGATTCAGGGCCAGCCCCACGCAACGCAGCCCGGGCAGACTGGCGTACACCGTGGACTGGAATCATCCCGAGTTCACCGACCTCGAAGTCGAGATCACACCGTCGGGCACCGGGCCCGGCCAGGGCCAGCATGGGCTGTGCGGGTTCATCCTTTGGCAGGATCCGGACAACTACGTGATGCTCAACATATGGCGCAACGAGGTCTACGACGGCGCATCGATCTCGACCTTCTTTCAGCTCGATGGATTCGAGGATCTCTACGACGCGATCTGGGCCAACGTCGGCAACCGGGTGTACTGGGGGCGCCCGCACCGATTGCGCATCACCTTCGACGGCATGCACTACATGGCCTTCGTCGACGATGAGCCGGTGCTCTACCGCGCGCTGACGGATGTGTACCCGGACGCGAAGCGTTTGCAGATCCGGCGTGTCGGCCTGCTCGGCAATTGGGAATGGGGCACCGACACCGGAAGTGAATTCCGCCGATTCCGCGCGCGGGCCTGAGTCGAAAGAAAACCCGTGGCATTGAACAGCCTTCTTGCTCGCCTGCTCAAGCGCACCGGCATGACGGCGCGGGACACGATCGTCGTGGGTCCAGGCCGCGGCCTGCACTTCGATCCAGGACCGTCCAACGCCGACTACGCATCAGGCGACAACGAACTGCCCGTTCAGCAAACGCTGGTCGACCATCTCCGACCCGGGGCGGTGTTCTACGACGTCGGAGCGAATGTCGGGTTCCTGACGGTGCTGGGCGCACGCCTGGTCGGTCCCAGCGGCGCGGTGTATGCCTTCGAGCCTGTGGCGTCGAACGCAGCCTATGTCCATCGAAACGCCGAGGCCAATCGCTTCGCACACGTTCAGGTGCTCGAAAAGGCGGTGTCCAACCGCAGCGGCAGGGGCGAGCTGAACTTGGCGAAGTACTCCGGCGGCGCCGCACTGGCCAGTGTCGAAGCGCCGCCGGACGCCGCCGGCACACAGTCGGTCGAACTCGTCACCATCGATGACGCGATCTCACGCGATGGGCTCAAGCCGCCGGATGTCGTGAAGATCGACGTCGAAGGCGCCGAGCTGGAGGTGCTCCAGGGCATGGAGACCACTGCGAGGCACCACCGTCCGGTGATCGTCGTCGAGGTCGACGCCGCCGAGATCGGTCTGCTGCGGCGCAAGCAAGCCGCCTGCGAGCAATGGCTGCGAGGTCACGGCTACCAGGTGCACGAGTTGCCCGACTCTTACGCCGGCATCCGTTGGCTGGTCAGGCACATCGTGGCCACGCCTGCCTGAGCGTCCGTGTCGTGCTGACGCCGGCGTTCATCGAAGAGTTGCACTGCCCCTACTGCGGGTCGGGACTCGCCTTGGAGCGGGTGATTGGGCCGCGCTCTGGACAGATCGAGCACGGCATCGTGCGCTGCGGCTGCTATCGCTACCCGATCATCGACGGCATCTTGATCCTGAGGCAGCAATCGGGGCCGGCCGACACGCACGATGCACGGGTCGAGCACCTCATGGCAGGCAACGTCGGGCAAGCCCGGCACCGTGCGATGCATGTGGATGCACCCCTGGCATCCGGGCCGGGATGGTGGCATCGCATGCTCAGTCGCGCTGCCGCACACGGCTTACCGATGGCTGGAGCGTTAGCAAGACGGCAATCGGCGCGGCCGCAGAACCTCGAGGCGCACGCGGACGTGCCCTTTGCCGAGTTGCTGGAGACACTTCGACCCGGCTTGTATGCGCAGTACCTCTACCATCGCTACGCCAACAACAGCTTTCTGGCCTCCGTCGCGCCATTGCTGCTGCTCGGCGATCTGGCGCCAGGCCAGCGTGTGCTGGAGTTGACCTGCGGCATCGGGCATTCGGCCTTCCTGATGCAGGCGCTGTTTCCTCATTTGCCTCTCGTCGCCACCGACCACGACTTCGTCAACCTGTCGATTGCGCGGCGCCACTTCATTCCCAACGCGCAACTGCTGTGCCTGGATGCGGAGGCGCCGCTGCCTTTCGCCGAACATTCCTTCGGCGGGGTCTTCTGCCTGGACGGATTTCACTACCTGCGCTCCAAGGTGGCGCTGGTCAGGGAGTTGAACCGCATCACCGAAGCCGAGGCCTTGTGGCTGTTCCCGCACCTGCACAACGCTCGAGCGGAGAACTTCAACCCGGGCATCCCGCTCGAGCCTGACCAGTACAGGCACTGTTTCGCTGATGTGCCTCATCGCATCTTTGCCGAGAGCTCGTTGCTGAGCGACTTCTTTGTCGACGGTGCACTCCGGCTCGACCGACCTTCTCCTGCCTCGGACCTTGCCCAGGCACAAAACCTGACGTTGATCGGCACGCGCCGCCACGACTTCTGGCGCGAGCGTGCCGATTTGGCGCCGCGGCTGGCGAGTCGTTCGCAGAGGCTTCTCGTCAACCCGATCTACAGCATTCAAGCGGACGAGGCCGTGACGCGCCTGACCTTGTCATGGCCCAGCCCACGTCTTCAAGACGAGTGCCGCGAGGTCGAGCGCTACCTACCGAAAACGTGCGAACTCGACACAGCGCTGCTGCAGCGTCTGCGCGCCGGCGACCTGCTCGACAGCGACTTGGCGACCGTGCACGAACTCGTGCGCAAGTTCGTGCTGGTCAATCTGCCGCTGCCCACATACACGCGGCCATGAACCGCTCCTCAGGGCGTCACGCTCAGCGTGTACTTGCTGGCGACGTACGCTTTGACCGCAGCGTGTTCTGAGGCCGAAAGCTTGCGGCTGTAGACGATGATTTCGGCAATGTCGCCCTGGAACATGCCCTCGTTCCAGTAGCTCTTTGCGATGTAGTTCAGCGAGCGTGTGGCCACCGGCGGCACGAACAGGTTTTGACCCAGCAGGACGATGCCGTTCTTGGTCAACTCGGCGTAGCTGAGGCTGCCGGCCGTACCGCCATCCTGCTGCACGGAAATCAGCGACGCCTCAGCCACGGTCAAGCCGGTCGCGGTGTTGAACCAGCTATACGCCCCATCCGCGTTGGTGTTGAAGAACTGGAACCCCGCGGTGTCACCCGCTCGGCCCAGGCCGATGTTCTGCTGGCCTGCACCGTTGCCGAGCGCCAGAACTTTGAAACCGTAGCTCAAGCCGCTCGGGCGCATCACCACATACAACGACATGCCCGCGGTGAAATCCTGGAAGCCGCTGGGCAGTGTGAAGTGGTCATCGACGCCGTCGAATCGCAGAGCTGGCCTGCCATTGATGGCGTTGTTCACGAGCACCGGCGTCGTGCTGCCGCTGGCAACCGCGTGCCGGGCGTTGCCGGAGATATCCGGCCATGAAGTGGCGGCCGCCCCGTCGGCGAACTGCGTTGCCGCCGCCTGCGCATCCAACACCAGGAAGCGGCCGGCAGCGGGCAGCGCTGGATCCGGGCTGGGCAGCGCCACTGTCGGAGTTGCCGACACTTGCTGGGAAGCGACCGACTCGAGCGTGGCGTTGAATGCACGCACGACGTAGAAGTAGGTCGTGCCGTTGGTGAGGCCGGAGTCGGTGTGGCTGGTGCCCGTGGGGGACGCAACCAGCGTGTACGGCCCACCCGACGTTGTTGCGCGATAGACGCGATAGCCGGTCGCACTGACCACTGCAGCCGACCGCAGCGTCACCGAGCCATTGCCGGCCGTAGCCCGCACACCGGTGGGCGGCGTGAGTGCCGTTACGTTGGGCGTGGACAACACCTCTTGCGAGTTGCCCGACTCCTGGCTTGCGGTAAAGGCGCGCACCACGTAGTAGTAGGTCGTGCCGTTGGTCAAGCCGCTGTCTGAGTAGCTCGTTGCCGCAGGGCTGGCGACCTGCGTGTACGGACCGCCGGCGGTGGTGCTGCGGAGAACGCGGTATCCGGTGGCAGTACCGACGGCACCCCAACTCAGCGCCACCGAGCCGTTGCCCGCAGTGGCTACAACACCCGTTGGCACACCCAGCGGGGGCGTTGAGCCGCCCAAGCTCAATCCGTACTTGCTCGCCAGGTACGTCTGGACGGCGCCGTTCTCCTGGGCCGAGAGCTTGCGGTTGTACAGAATGAACTCGGCGATGTCGCCTTGGAACATGCCCTCGTTCCAGTAGCTCTTTGCCATGTAGTTGAGCGAACGCGCGGCCACCGGAGGCACAAACACCTGCTGCCCGAGCAACGCCACCCCGTTCTTGGCCAGCTCTGCGTAGCTGAAACTGCCCGCCGCGCCGCCGTCCTGCTGCACGGTGATCAGCGAAGCTTCTCCTGCGGTGAGGCCGCCGACGGTGTTGAACCAACTGTACTGCCCGTCAGCGTTGGTGTTGAAGAACTGGAAGCCAGCGCTCTGGCCGGCACGACCCAGGCCCACGTTCTGTGCGCCAGCGCCGTTGCCCAACGCGACGATCTTGAAGCTGTTGGTGAGCACGCTCGGGCGCATGACCACGTACAGCGACATGCCGGCCGTGAAGTCCTGGAAGCCGCTGGGCAGTGTGAAGTGGTCATCGACGCCATCGAAACGCAGCGCAGGCTTGCCATTGATGGTGTTGGTCGCAAGCACAGGCGTGCTGCCACCACTTGCCGCGGCATGGCGAGCGTTGCCGGAAATGTCCGACCACGTTGAGACTGCCGCACCATTGGCGAATTGCAGCGCCGCGGTCTGCGCATCCAGCACCAGGAGTCGACCGGCCGCCGGCAAGGCAGGATCCGGACTCGGCAACGGTGCGCTCGGCGTTGCCGACACCTGCGCCGAGTTGACCGACTCGAGCGTGCCGTTGAACGTGCGCACGACGTAGTAGTAGGTCGCTCCATTGGTCAACCCGGTGTCGGAGTAGCTCGTGGCGGTTGGGGAAGCGACCAATGCGTACGGTCCGCCCGATGTTGTGCCACGGTAGACGCGATAGCTCGCGGCACCGCTGACGGTGCCCCAACTCAAGGTCACGGCACCGTTGCCGGGCGACGCCGCCACGCCGCTCGGGGCAGCAGGGGATGCGGCGGTAGGCGTCGCGGCCACTTGCTGGGAGTCGACGGACTGGACCGAGGCGTTGTAGGCACGAACGACGTAGTAGTAGGTCGTACCGTTCACGAGACCCGTGTTCGAGTAGGTCCTCGAAGTGGTGGAAGCCAGCAACGAGTACGGGCCGCCCGAAGTCGTGCCGCGGTAGACGCGATAGCCCGTGGCGCCGGTGACCGCGCCCCAGCTCAACGCAACCGAGCCACTGCCGGCCGTCGCACTCACGTTCGTTGGAGGCGCCAACATCGCCGCCGTGGGCGTCGCCGAGACCGCGAGCGAATCTGCCGACTCGAGCGTCGTGCTCCTCGCACGCACCACGTAGCGGTACGTCGTCCCGTTGGTCAGACCCGTGTTGGTGTAGCTCGTGGTTGTTGGCGAGGCAATCAAGGTGTACGAGCCGCTCGACGTCGTGCGGCGATAGACGCGGTAGCCGGTGGCTCCCGTCACGGCGTTCCAGCCGAGCGCCACCGATCGGTTGCCCGCCGTCGCCACCACGTTTGTGGGAGCACCCAGTGCGGGCGAGGACCCACCCATGGTGAGCCCGTACTTGCCGGCCACATAGGCTTGAACCGCGGCGTTCTCAGCGGTCGAGAGCTTGCGGTTGTAGAGGATGATCTCGGCAACGTCGCCCTGAAAGAGCCCGTCATTCCAGTACGACTTGGCGATGTAGTTGAGCGAGCGCGTGATCACAGGCGGCACAAACACGGGCTGGCCGAAAAGCGACACACCGTTCTTCGTGATCTCGGCGAACGCAGTGCCGTCCGCGACACCTCCGTCCTGCTGAACCGCCACCAACGAAGTCTCGCCCGCAGCCAGACCGCCGGGCGTGCTGAAAAATCCGAACTCGCCCCAGGAGGCCCTGGTGGAATACTGGAACGAAGACGTGTCGCCCGCACGGCCGAGGTTGATGCTCTGTGCGCCATCGCTGTTGCCCAGGGCCAGAACCTTGAAGCCGCTGGTCAAGGCAGCGGGACGCATGACCACGTACATCGACATGCCTGCGGTGAAATCCTGGAAGCCGCCGGGCAGCGTCAGGTGATCGTCCACGCCGTCAAAGCGAACCACCGCCTGACCGTTGATAGCCGAATGGATCAATCGGGGCGCGAGCGCGCCGGTGCCGAGTGCGTTCAGCGCCGGCCCCGCAGCGTTGGGCCAGACGGTGACAGCCGAATTGTTGGCTTGGGTATAGGCCAGCTCCGAAGCGCTGAGCGCCATCAACAGGCCCTGAGCAGGCAGCGTGACCAAGCCGTTGACATGCGGCACAGCGGACACGGTGGCCGTTGCACCCTCCACACCGGCTCGCACGCCGGCCACGGTGTAGTTGTACGTGATGCCGTTCGTCAGTGCAGTGTGAGCAAACACCGGCTGGGTGGTGGTGCCTACAAGGCTCGGTGCTCCACCGCCGGACGGTACGGCGTAGACGGCGTACGACGTCGCGAACGGCACCGCGTTCCACGTCAGGTCGACTCGACGGTCGCCGGCGCGAGCGGCCAAGTTGGCCGGCTTCGACAGCGGCGCCGTGGCCAGACTTGTGTAATAGCGGAAGTAGTCGAACTTCGCGTCGAACGCATGGAAGCCTGGCGGCTGGTTGCCGGCAAACAGACCGACCTGTTGGATCACACCTGCGTTCTCGCTCGGCAGGTTGGTTTCCATCACGCCGGAGATGATTTCGTTCCAGCCCGCTCCATCGGGCGACCAGTCGAACTTCCAGGTACGAAGCGACGGGTTCGGGTTGTCCTCGACCACGACGCGCATGTAGTGCGGCCCAGGGCTTGGCATACCGACGGGAATGATGTTGCCGCCGAATGTCGTCCTGTTCAACTCGCCATTGGCAAGGAGGGCGAACCGCTCGACGTACGCCCGCACCACTTGACCTTCGTAGGAATAGAACATGAACAGCATGAACGTCGACGGATCCTGCTGGAACACCAAGCCGAACTGCTGGTCTCCCGTCATTGCCGAGTCGACCTTGATCTCGTAGACGCCTGAGCCCAGGTAAGGCCGGGAAACCTGTGCATGCCGCAGCAGCCACATGTTGTGCTGCGCACCGCCCGGGAACGAAATCGACAGCTGTGTCCCCGTCATCTGGAACGCGGCGTGGTTGGCAGTGTCGCCAGGAAACTCTTCGCGATACCCGTCTCGCGTCGACCAACCCGCGCCGAGGCTTGCACCGTTGAAATCGTCCTGAAAGTGCGGATCGGCCTGGGCAATACCCACCACCAACAACACCAGCAGGAATAGCGCGGCCATCAGGGCCGACTTCAACGTGTTCGGGTGCTTCATCGCTGGCTGACGCCTTCTGGTCTTGTTTTGGCTGGGCGCACGTTTGCACGAACGTACGCCGGCCAAGGTGGTTGGTGATCGTGATGTTCGTGCACCCAGATACCGGTGGTAACCCTTCGTATAGGGGGTCTCACGGGGCTAGGGATACGGGGTAGGTTCGCCGGGGCCGCGGCTGATAATTCCTCGATGCCCGAACGGTCGAAGCCTCGAAGTCTGCTCAGCAATGCCGCCTGGAACGCGTTCGGCACCCTGTTCAACATAACCATCGCGTTCCTGCTTGCGCCGCTGCTGATTCATCGGCTCGGCGTCGACCAGTGGGGCCTTCTCCTTCTCGTCTGGTCGCTCTCGGGTGTGCTGGGAGTGGCCAACTTCGGCTTCGGCGAAGCAACCTTGCGTTTCGTCTCGCACCATCATGCTGCCGGCAATCTGGCCGCAGTCAATCGCGTCCTGGGCGCAACGCTGACCTACTACGTCTCGGTATGCGCGCTGATCACATGCGCACTGTGGTTGGGAGCTCCGGTGGTGGCGCAGTGGGTCAAGGTGCCGCAAGGCGCCGACTACCCGGTGGAGTGGCTGGTTCGCCTGACCGCGCTGCTGTTTTCTGTCGGCATGCTCGCGAACGCGTTCCGCGCCATCCCAATGGCGCTTCACCGTTACGACGTCACCAACAAGGTCGGCTCGATCCATGGCGCAACGCGTTCGATCGGACTGTTGCTGCTCGTCCTTGCCCACCTGAACGTGCTGTACCTGGTGATCTGGGAGATTGTGCTGACCTGCGTCGTGCTGCTGGCGGAGATCGTCATCGCGCGGCGGATGATGCCCGGGCTGCGGTGCCTGCCGAGCATGTCTCTGGCCGGCATCCGGGAGATCATCGGCTACAGCATGTTCTCGTTCGCCACCCATGTCTTTCTGATGGCGTGGCGCGAAGGCCCGAAACTCTTGCTCGGCACCCGACTCGGCACGGCCAGCGTCGCGCACCTCGGCACGCCCGACAGCGTCTCGCACCGCCTGCACATGATCGTCGTCAGCGCAATTGAAACGCTGGTGCCGCGATTCGCCGGTCCTCAAGACCGCGAAGCGAGCAAGAACCTGCTGACGTTGGCGACCTGGGGCGCCTTCGCATGTGGCGCCATCTTCTATGTGCCATTGGCGGTGCTGATGCCCGACTTGCTCCGGCTATGGATCAGCCCGGAGTTCGCGCGCGACGCCGGCCGGGTGGGACAGCTCCTGACACTCAGCTTGATTGGCCCGGCGGGTTATGCGGCAATCGCGACGTTGTTTCGCGGTATCGGCAAGCCCGAATTCGTCACGGCGGTGATGGCCGCAGTGGCCGTGGTGGTCTTGATCGCCAGCGTGCTCTTGGCCCCTGCGCTGGGAGTGCTCGGCGTCGCCTGGGCGTACCTCCTGGGGACTTTGGTATGGCTGGCGGGATTGGCTTACGGTTGGGTCTGGCTGTATGGCTCGGCTTCGTTGGCGACGCTCGCACGCGTCGCGGGGCTACCGCTGTTGCTCGGAGGCTGCCTTGTCGCACTGCAATCCGTCCTGCGCGTCTGGTGGGGGGAGCCGGGCTGGATCGGCCTCGTGCTCATGGGCAGTGCTTTCGCCGTTGCCGGTGCGGGGGTGATGGTCGTGATCGACCGTTTGCTCGGCGGCGCCTCGCCTGCTGGCCTGCTCATCTCGAGACTCGTCGGCTCGCCTCGTGTCATGGCGCTGCGCCGGCGCATGGGTTTCGCACTGGAACGCACGCCTTGAAGCAAGGGATACCCGCCGGGCAGGCCAGACCGGACACTGCACGCCAACGCCGGTACAGATTCTCCCCATGAGCGCGCCCCGAATCAGCGTCGGATTGCCTGTCTACAACGGCGAGAACTACCTCGCCGCGGCGGTGGAATCCATCCTTTGCCAGGACTTCGCGGACTTGGAGCTGATCATCTCCGACAACGGCTCGGACGATGGCACCGAGGCGATCTGCACCCGCTACGCTGGAACCGATAGCCGTGTACGGTACTACCGCAGCGACACGAATCGCGGGGCGGCGTGGAACTACAACCGCGTCTTCGAACTGGCGCGCGGGGAGTACTTCAAGTGGCAAGCCCATGACGATGTCTGCTTGCCCCGCTTTCTCGGCAGTTGCCTCGAAGTGTTCGATGCGGCGCCCGCATCGGTGGCCCTGGTCTACCCGAAGACGGACATCATCGATGCCAACGGTTGCGTCATGCCGCACTTCATCGCAGAGAGCCTCGACACTCGAGACCCGAGGCCCCACCGCCGCCTGGCCAATGTGCTGAAGAACCTCAACATGGCCTGCCCCGTGTTCGGCCTGATCCGCTCGAGCACCTTGCGCAAGACGCGGCTGATCGGCCCGTTCATCGCCTCGGACTACGTGCTGCTGTCCGAACTCGCGATGCTCGGAGAACTGCGCGAGGTCCCGCAGACTCTGTTCCTGCGGCGGGTCCACCCGCGCATCTCGACCTACGCCAGCAACAGCCCGACCAAGCTGCTGCAATGGTTTGATCCCTCCAAGCGCCGCTACGGCCGCTTGCTGCCGCCGATGATGTGGCTGGGTGTCGAGTATCTGCGCTCGGCATTGAGTGTTCCGCTCGGAACCTTCGACAGAACGCGCTGCTGCTTGACGGCCATGCGCGTTTGGTACACGCGCGAGTTGCGCAACCTCGGCGGGCGCTACAAAGCCCGCGTGGCGCGCGCCGTCGTTGCGGCGAAAGGCTGACGGTGGCGTTACCGCCGGGCGACCAGCCTGTGGGCGCGGCCGTGGCGCCGGGCAGCCGCTGGGCGCCACGAGGAGTTGCGCCGTCGGCGCAGGCCGGGGTATCGAGTACTGCCACCCACCGCAGCGCGCGCAACCTCCAGCTCGACGTGCTGCGGGGCATCGCAATCCTGCTGGTGTTCGGACGGCATCTGGAACTCGCCCGGCCGGAAGGCGCCGTCGGCGGCTTCGCGCAGGCATGGTTTCGCATCGGCTGGCTGGGCGTCGACCTGTTCTTCGTCCTGAGTGGTTTCCTGATCGGGGGGCTCTTGATCGGCGAGTTGCGCAAGCGCGGCAAGATCGACGTGACGCGCTTTCTTGTCCGGCGCGGGCTCAAGATCTACCCGGCGTACTTCGTCTTCATCGCCTACCTGATCCTGGTGCCGACCGCCAAAGCACTGGCTTCCGGCAGCGGATGGCCGGCAACGCTGGCCCAGGAATGGATCAGGTACTGGCCGAACCTGCTGTTCCTGCAGAACTACATCGGCAGCAACCCGGCCGGCCACACCTGGACACTGGCGGTCGAGGAGCACTTCTATCTGATGCTGCCGTTCGCGCTCGTCGCCTTGGTCACGATGGGCCGCATCAGATGGCTGCTTCCGCTGTGTCTTCTGGCGGTGCCTGCGCTGCTGCTGGGGCTGCGAGGTCTCTCGGTCTGGACCGGCGATCCATTCGCCGAGAAGATGTCGGCGACGCACCTGCGCCTGGACGCCCTGCTGTTCGGTGTCGGTGTGCGGTACATCGCGGAGTACCTGCCACAGCGGTTCGCCGCGGCGCGACGCTGGCGGCGCGAGCTGGTGGCGGCCGGCCTGTTCCTGTGGTCGTTCAATTTGTGGATCGAGCCCAGCACGCCGTTCGTGCGCACGTTCGGGCTGATGTTCAACTACCTGGGGTCAGCGGCTTTCCTGCTGGCCGCCTACCAGACGCACGCAACGGACTTCGGCCGTGCCGGCTCGTACGTTTCGCCGCTGGCCGCGTTCTTGGGCTGGATCGGCTTGTATTCGTACACCATCTACCTTTGGCATGTCACCGCAATGGGCATCGTCGGCCGGGAGTTCGGCGCTCGCATGCTGAGCTGGCAAGGTGGCCCGTCTGCGTTGACGTGGCTGGTGAGCGCGGCCGCGATGTGCGCTGCGGCGGTGCTTGCAGGCGTGCTGGCCAGCAAGGTCGTCGAGTGGCCGGTGCTTCGCCTGCGCGACCGGTGGTTTCCGTCGCGCCTTTCCTGACGAGCGGTACGCGCCTCAGGAGGCGGCGGGGCGCGAAGGTGATCGGCCGATCGAGTGGTACTCGAATCCGAAGCTCGCCATCAGTGCGGGCTCGTACAGGTTGCGGCCGTCGAAGACCAGCGGCGTCTTCAGCGCTGTGCGCATCGACTCGAAGTCCGGCGTGCGGAATTCCTTCCACTCGGTCGCGATCAGCAGCGCGTCGGCGCCGAGCAAGGTTTCCACGGCCGTCTCGGCAATGGACAAGCTGCCCACGTCTGCGAGCAGGCGCCGCGCCTCGGTGGCCGCCACCGGGTCGTAGGCGTGCACGCGCGCACCCCGGCGCGACAGTTCGCGCACCAGCGTCAGCGACGGCGCTTCGCGCATGTCGTCGGTCTTGGGCTTGAACGCCAAGCCCCACAACGCAAAAGTCCGGCCGGAGAGGTCGGCGCCCAGGCGCTGCACCACCTTATCCACCAGCACCAGTTTTTGCTGCTCGTTGACCGCCTCGACAGCCGACAGCAATTGCAGCGGCACCCCGGCTTCCGAGGCCGAGCGCACCAGCGCCTTCAGATCTTTCGGAAAGCAAGAGCCGCCGTAGCCGATACCGGGGTAGAGAAACTGCGAGCCAATGCGCGGGTCGGAGCCGATGCCCAGGCGCACATGCTCGATGTCGGCGCCGACGCGCTCGGCGACACGCGACAGCTCGTTCATGAAGCTGATGCGTGTGGCCAGCATCGAGTTGGCGGCGTATTTGGTGAACTCGGCGCTGCGCACGTCCATCAGCAGCACGCGGTCGCGGTTGCGGACGAAGGGCGCATAGAGCGAGCGCATCAGCAAGATCGCCCGCTCGTCGTCGGCGCCGATGACCACTCGGTCAGGGCGCATGAAGTCGGCCACTGCCGCCCCTTCCTTGAGGAATTCCGGGTTCGACACGACCGCGAAGGCGACGCTCACGTTGCGGCGCTGGAGTTCCTCGGTGATCACCGCGCGCACCTTGTCGCCGGTGCCCACCGGCACGGTGCTCTTGTCGACAACCACCTTGTAGTCGGTCATCAGGCCGCCGATGCTGCGCGCTGCGGCCAGCACGTACTGCAGGTCAGCCGAGCCGTCCTCGCCCGGCGGTGTGCCGACTGCGATGAACAGCAGCGTGCCATGCGCCACAGCCCGCGCCAGATCGGTCGTGTACTGAAGCCGGCCGGCGGCGGCGTTGCGTTGCGCCACTTCCTGCAAGCCCTCCTCGTGAATCGGCATCACGCCCGATTCGAGCAGGCGCACTTTCTTGTCGTCGATGTCCAGGCAGAGCACATGGTTGCCCATCTCGGCCAGGCAGGCGCCGGTGACGAGACCAACATACCCGGTGCCGATG
>CADEEN010000034.1 GCA_902826345.1 uncultured Burkholderiales bacterium
TAGTCGGGGATGCCGGGGCCGTGGTCGCGCACGCTGACTTCGGCGAAGCGCCCGCGCTGCGTCAGCGTCACTTCAATCGTTGCGCCTTGCGGCGAAAAATCGAGCGCGTTGTCGAGCAGGTTGCCGACCGCGCGCTGCAGCAGCAGCGCGTCGCCATCGACCGTGGCCTCTTGCGCAGCATCGAGCGTCACCGTGATGCCGCGTGGCGCGCCGGCAGCCCGCGCACTGGCCACGCGTTCTTCGAGCAGCGCGCGCAGGGCGACCGGCTCGGTGCGCTCCAACGAGCGCCGCGATTCGAGCGCGGCCAACTCCATCATGCGATCGACCAGCTCCTGGATGCGCGCCGTCTCGCGCTCGATGTTGGCGACGAAACGTTCGCGGTCCGCCGGCGGCATTTCGCGCTCGTGCAGCAGCTCGGCCGCGCCGCGGATCGCCGACAGCGGGCTCTTCAACTCATGCGTCAACGTCTGCACGTAGTCGGCAACGTAGTTGCGGCCCGACAGCGCGTCGCGCATCTCGTCATACGCGGCGCCGAGCGTGCCCAGCGCACGCCGGCCCAGTCGCGGCAGCGAGAACGTGCGCTGCGCGCGCACGTAGCGCACGTAGTCGGCGATCAGGCCGAACGGCCGCACGAACCAGAACGACAGGATGGCGACGAGCAGCGCGACGGCGAGCACCGAGGTCACGCCGACGAGCAGGGTCTTCCTGCGCGCCGCGGCGACGAACTGGCCGAAACTCTCCGCCGGTTTGCCGACGCTGACGGCGCCGACGATCGCGCCGTCGTGCTTCAGCGGCGCGGCGACGTACATCACCGCGGTGCGCGCATCGTTGTCGACGTCGGGTGTCGTGCGTGCACCGTAGCGGCCGTCGAGGGCGAGCCGGATGTCGCGCCACTGGGAGTGGTCGGCGCCGGTGTCGCGGGCCAGCGAATCGAAGACGACCATGCCCTTGGCATCGACGACGGTCATGCGCAACTCGAAGCGCGTTTTCTCGAAGCCGAAGATGGTGGCGTTCAACTCGCGCGAGTACAGGTCGCGGAACAGCGGCTCGAGCACGGCCACGTCGATCACCGGCTCGGCCGGCGTGGCCGCGCGTTCGACCCAGCGCTGCTCGATCTGTGCCGCCATCAGGTGCGCGGTTTCGACCAGCGACTCTTCGGCCGATTCGCGGTAGCGCGGGTCGATGTCGGCGAGCAGCCGCCACATCAACCAGCCGACGCCGATGGCATAGGCGAGCAGGATGGCGGCGAAGACGCGGTTTCTCTTCGTCATCGTGAGACCCTCACCCCAACCCTCTCCCGCAAAGCAGGAGAGGGGGCTGCGCACTCCCTCTCCCGCAGGGCGGGAGAGGGCTGGGGTGAGGGTGGGTCACGGGCCGCTCAGCGTGGCCGGCAAGTCCTCCGCCAGCGCATAGCCCGCACCGCGGTGCGTGCGGATCGGCTCCAGCGACGGCGCGACCGTCTTCAACTTCGCGCGCAGCGTCTTCACATGCGCATCGACCGTGCGGTCCAAGCTGTCGGTGTCGTCGTCCCAGACCAGCGACAACAGCCGCTCGCGCGTGAAGACGAAGCCCGGGCGGCCGATCAGCGTCTTCAGCAGGCCGTACTCGTAGCGCGACAGGTCGAGCGGCTGGCCGTAGTAGTGGATCGCACGCTTGCCGTCGTCGAGCGCGAACGCAGTGGACGGCGCCGCCGCGGCAGCCGCGGGCGCAGCGCTGCGCCGCAGCACCGTGCGCACGCGCGCCACCAGTTCACGCGGCGAAAACGGTTTGGTCACGTAGTCGTCGGCGCCGAGCTCCAAGCCGACCACGCGGTCGATCTCGTCGGCGCGCGCGGTCAGGAACAGGATCGGCAGCGTCGGCTCGCGCGCGCGCAGGCGCTTGAAGACCTCGAAGCCGTTGAGATCGGGCAGGCCGACATCGAGGATCACCAGTGCGGCGTCGTCGGCTTGGGTCAACGCCGCTTCGCCGCCGGCGCACCAGCGCGGCTCGAAGCCTTCGGTGCGCAAGGCGTATTGCAGCGTGTCAGCGATGCCGGGCTCGTCTTCGACGATCAGGATGACGGGGCGGCTGCTGCTCATATCGGGTGCAGGCGATGATAGAGCCATGGTCGATGTCAACGAAGCGCTCGATGCACTGTCGCGCAAGCCGCCTCGCGTCGCTGCAACACCGCGCCGCGCGCTCGTCGTCGGCGCCGCCGGCGCGCTCGGCGCGGCCGTACTCGAACAGCTGCTGGCGACGCGCCGCTTCGACCGTGTCGGAGCGCTGGTGGAGCAAATGATCCAGCCGGCGGTGCACGGCTTCGCGCCGGTGCACGACGACGACATGGCGCTCTTCGCCGCCGACACCGCGCTCGTCGTCTTCGACCGCCGGCGCAGCGCCAACGGCCGCGAGGCCGCTTTCACCAGCCCCGAGCCGCAGGGCTTGCCGGCGCTGGCGCAGCGCCTGCACGACGGCGGCGCGTGCCGGCTGATCGTCGTCGTGCCGCACACGCCGTCGCTGCTGCCGATGGCCTTGCAGCAGGGCCTGGCCTCGCTCGACGAAGCGGCCGTGGCCGCGTTCGGCTTCGAGCAGCTCGTCTTCATGCGCATGGCGCAAAACGAACGCGCAGCCGTCGGCCTCGACGCGCCGCGCCGGCTGGCGCGCTGGATGCTCTCGCAACTGCACTGGATGATTCCGCAGCGCGAGCAACCGGTGCGCGCCGAGACGGTGGCGCGTGTCGCTGCGGCGCTGGCGCTGCAACTGGCGCAGGCGCCGCAGCGCACGCGCGTCGTGCCGGCGACGCTGTTGTGGCAGGCCGCGCAACGGCAGCACGACGCGAGCACGCTGGTGGCGCAGTGGCTGGAGGCGTCATGAGGCGCCGGTTGTGGTCGTTGCTGCTGTCGTCGTGCGTTGGCGCAGCGCAGGCGCAAAACCCGTTCTTCGAGGCCGCGCGCGACGCCGCGCCTGCGAGCGCGCCGGCGGCGTCGACTGCAGCGGCCACCGCCATCGCACGCGCCTTTGCCGACGGCTGCGTGGCCCACGAGGGCGAGCCGATGAAGACCGTCGATTGGGCGATCAACCAGGGCTACGACTGGGTCGATGCGCACAGCGGCGCCGGCGCCGCGCTGTTGCAGGGCCAGCCCGGCACGGTGCTGGCGATGCCGCGCAGCGCCGGGCAGGTGCTGCTGGCGATCGATCTCGAGCGCCGCTGCACCGTCTGGGCAGATCGCGCAGACGGCCCGGCGCTGCGCGCCGAGTTCGTGCGCGTGATGAACCTGTTGGCATCCAAGGGCGGGCGCCTGCAGCCGCTGCAAGAGCGCACGGTCGAGCGCGGCAGCGCGTGGCGGATGCAGTTGCAGATGCGCTACCGCCGCGCCGGCGGTGCGCAGGACTTCGGCGTCGGCGCGGTGACGACGCTCACCGCGCAGCCCGCGGCGCAGGTGCTGCATGCGGCGCCGATTGCGTCGCGGCTGGACGCACCAGCCACCGACCCGATGGGCCTGCCGGCACGCTGAGCCGCTGAGCGCGCCGCCTATGATCCGCGGATGAACTTCGCGCCCCTGCAAAACGACGCCTTCCTGCGCGCCTGCCGCCGCGAGCACACCGCGCACACGCCGGTGTGGCTGATGCGCCAGGCCGGCCGCTACCTGCCCGAGTACTGCGCCACGCGCGCCAGGGCCGGCAGCTTCATGGGCCTGGCGACGAACGTGAACTTCGCCACCGAGGTCACGCTGCAGCCGCTCGAACGCTATCCGCTCGACGCGGCGATCCTGTTCTCCGACATCCTCACCGTGCCGGATGCGATGGGCCTGGGGCTGTCGTTCGCGCAGGGCGAGGGCCCGCGCTTCGCATCGCCGGTGCGCGACGAAGCGGCGGTGAACCGACTCGCCGTGCCCGATCTCGACAAGCTGCGCTATGTCTTCGATGCGGTGACGTCGATCCGCCGCGCCTTGAACGGCCGCGTGCCGCTGATCGGTTTTTCCGGCAGCCCATGGACGCTGGCCTGCTACATGGTCGAAGGCGCGGGCAGCGACGACTACCGCCTCGTCAAATCGATGCTCTACGCGCGGCCCGACCTGATGCACCGCATCCTCGCCATCAACGCCGACGCGGTGGCGGCGTACCTCAACGCGCAGATCGACGCCGGCGCGCAGGCGGTGATGGTCTTCGACAGCTGGGGCGGCGTGCTCGCCGACGGCGCGTTCCAGGACTTCAGCCTGGCCTACACGCAGCGTGTGCTCGACAAGCTGAAGCGCACGGTGCCGGCGATCGTCTTCACCAAGGGCGGTGGCGCGTGGCTCGAAGACATCGCGGCCAGCGGCGCGGACGTGGTCGGCCTCGACTGGACGGTGAACTTGCGCCGCGCGCGCGAACGCGTGCGGGACCGCGTGGCGTTGCAAGGCAACCTCGACCCGATGGTGCTGTTCGGCGGCGAGGCCGCAGTGCGCGCCGAGGCGCGCCGGGTGCTCGACGATTTCGGCGCCGGCCCGGGCCACGTCTTCAACCTCGGCCACGGCATCAACCAGCACACGCCGCCCGAGGCGGTGACGGCGCTCGTCGATGAGGTGCATCGACATTCCCGAGCGCTGCGCGCGGTTAAATGAGGCTGTGCACTAAGTCCTGGGTAAGTGAGCACTCAGGCTGACTTATCCCCACGGCGGGCGGAGCGAGGGGCCGATGAAAAGACACCTGCACTACGCCATCAGGTATTCCCCTATGCCACCGCAAGTGCTTGATTTCATTGGGCTTGCCGGCCTGCCTTTGGTTGGGGCAGAACAAGGCCGGGCGTGTTGTATCAATGGTTTAGCGCGTCTGCGGGCAGCTTTTGCACAAAGTTATCCACAATATCGGTGGAAAGCCGGATTTGCCTTGTCGAATCATTGGCTTAGCGGCTTTTTGTGAAGCCGAACCGAGAAAGCGGCGGTATCTTGATGGCGTCGGAGCAGACCGTCGCCGTGGCGGTCGAGGCACCGCAGCACGCCGGCCTGGGCCCCACGCTCGACTATCACTGCGAGCGCCCACTCTCGGCGGGAACATTGGTCAGGGTAGCGCTCGGCAAGCGGCAGGTGCCGGGCATCGTGTGGGAGCGGGCGCCGGGAGCGGCGCTCGACGCGGCGCAGCTCAAGCCGGTCGGCGATGTGCTCGACGCCATGCCACCGTTGCCTGCGGCGTGGCGGCAACTCGTCGCCTTCGCCGCCGGCTACTACCAACGCAGCGTCGGTGAGCTTGCGCTGGCGGTGCTGCCACCGGAGCTGCGCAAGCTCGACGCGGCGCAGCTCACACGGCGCGTGGCGCGCCTGGGCACGCCGGCGCCAGTTGAACATCGAGACGCCAGCGCGCCGGCGCTGAACGACGCGCAGCAATCGGCCGTGCAGGCGCTCGCGGCGCTGAACCCAGGCACGACGCTGCTGCACGGCGTCACCGGCAGCGGCAAGACCGAGGTCTATCTGCAAGCCGCGGCGGCCGCGCTGGCCGCGGGCCGACAGGTGCTGGTGCTGGTGCCGGAGATCAACCTGACACCGCAGTTGGAGGCGCGCTTCGCGGCGCGCTTTGTCGGTCACCGGCTGGTGTCGCTGCACAGCGCGCTGACGCCGGCGCAGCGCCTGAAGCATTGGCTCGCGGCGCACCTCGGCCATGCCGAGCTCGTGCTCGGCACGCGGCTGGCGGTGTTCGCGTCGATGCCGCGCCTGGCGTTGATCGTCGTCGATGAAGAACACGACCCGTCGTTCAAGCAGCAGGAGGGCGCACGCTACTCGGCGCGCGATCTGGCGGTCTGGCGCGGTCACAACGAGGGCATCGCCGTGCTGCTCGGCTCGGCCACACCGGCGCTCGAAACCTGGCAGCGCGCCGAGCAGGGCGCGTACCGGCGCCTGAGTTTGCCCGAGCGCATCGGTGGCGGCGCGCTGCCGCGCGTGCGTGTGGTCGACATGGGCGCGCTGCCGCGCAACCAGGGCGAAGAGATCGTCGTCTCGCCGCCGCTGCTGGGCGCGCTGCAACAGCGCCTGCAACGCGGCGAGCAGAGCCTTGTGCTGCTCAACCGCCGCGGTTATGCCCCGGTGCTGCATTGCGGCGCCTGCGGCTGGAAGAGCGGCTGCGCGCATTGCAGCGCCTGGCGTGTCTTCCACAAGATCGACCGCACGCTGCGCTGCCACCACTGCGGCTTCACCGAGCGCGTGCCGCGCGCCTGCCCCGAGTGCGGCAACCTCGACATCCACGGCATCGGCCGCGGCACCGAGCGGCTCGAAGAGCACCTGGCCACATTGCTGCCCGGCGCGCGCATCGCCCGCATCGACGCCGACAGCACGCGCCTGAAAGGCGCGCTCGAAGCACAGCTCGCTGCCGTGCATGCGGGCGACGTCGATGTGCTCGTCGGCACGCAGATGGTGGCCAAGGGTCATGACTTTCGGCGCATGACCTTGGTGGCCGCGGTCAACCCGGACAGCGCGCTGTTCGCGAGCGATTTCCGCGCCGGCGAGCGCCTGTTCGCACTGCTGATGCAAGCCGCAGGGCGCGCCGGGCGCGATGCGGCGCAAGGTGGACTGAGCGAGATGTGGGTGCAGACCTGGCATCCGCGTCATCCGCTGTTCGCAGCGTTGGCAACGCACGACTTCGCGTCGTTCGCTGCCAGTCAGTTGCGCGACCGTGGGGGTGCAGGCCTGCCGCCTTTCGCCAGCCTCGCGTTGCTGCGCGCCGAAGCGAAGGACGCGACGATCGCCGCCGCTTTTCTGCACGCCGCGGCGCAAACCGCCGCTGCGTTGCCCGAAGCCGCCGGCGTGACGATCTATCCGCCGGTGCCGCCGCCGGTCTCGCGCGTGGCCGGCGTCGAGCGCATGCAGATGCTCATCGAGTCCCGCTCGCGCGCCGCGCTGCAGCGCTTTCTTGCCGTGTGGGTGCCGCTGCTCACCCCGCTCGGCAAAGAAAGAGCCCACCGCGTGTTGCGCTGGGCGGTGGATGTGGATCCGTTGGCGATCTGAACTCGTGTCGCTGTGCGCAAGCAAGGCGCGGAGCAAGTGGAGCGGCAAGCCGCGGGCATCGAGCCCGCGCCTTGGGTGCTGCTCCCCAAAAGAACAGTCGGCGGCTTTGCGCTCTTCACAACATGGGCAGAGTCGTGCGATCGAGCGCAAGCCGCATCAATCGTCGTGCTTGCCCTTGCCATGGCCCCGACCATGCGAATGCGCATGCACCGGCGGCCCCTTGCGCGGATGCACTTCGTCGTAGCGCGCCTGCACCCACTCTTCGCGCACGAAGTACACCTGTCGCCCGCAGGCGTCGTAGCGGTGGCAATGCTTGCGCCACTTCTTGGCATGGCCCGGCGGCACATAGAGGTACATCGGCGGCTGCGCCACCACCACAGGCGGGTGCGCGATCACCACCGGCTGGCGGTAGATCACCGGCGGCGGCGGTGCATTGGTGCCGATCTCGATGCGGCCATAGACGCCGGGCTGGCGGATCGTCACGCCGACGCCGACATCGACCGCCGACCAGGCCGGGGCCGACGCCGCAAATGCGAGCGCTGCCAGCGCCACGCGTGTGAATAGAGTCGTTGCTGCTGCTGCCATAACGTTGGCTCCTTGCGATTCGGTTCGTTGACCAACGCGAGTTTGCAGCGCAGCGTTGACCCTGCGCGGCGCAGCATCGCCGCAGCGCGCCGCGGCGTGAACTCCGTCCGCGCAGTTGCGATTGGTAGCACGCACCGTCGTTCTCCATGCGGCGCAACCGAGCGACCGCCGCGGAACCGGCTTTGCCGGGCCGCTGGCGGTGCCCCCTGGGGGGAGGCGGCGAAGCCGCTTCGGGGGGCGTCATTCAGCGCGCACCGGCGCCGAACATCCAGGCCGCGGTGGAAAACGTGACGAAGGCCAACGCGGTGGAGCTGAGGATGATGCGCGCGATGCGGCCGTTGTCGGCGCCGTACCGCTCGGCCAGCAGCGAGACGTTGCTCGCGCTCGGCAGCGCGGCGGCGAGTGTAAGCACCATGATCTCGAAAGCGCCGATCGGCGCGCCGAGGGCTCTGGCGCCCGCGGCGATGGACAACACCAGCAGCGGATGGGCGAACAACTTGATCGCCGCCACCGGCAGGTAGAGCGACGGCGGCGTGCGCGTGTGTGCATGCTGCCCGGCGCGCCACAGCACGGCGCCGATGGTGAACAGCGCCACGGGGCTCGCCGCATCGGCCAGCATGTCGACGATCGTGGCCAGCGGGCCCGTCAGCTTCCAGCCCAGCACCGAGCAGACCACGCCGAGGGCGATCGACCAAGGCAGCGGGTTCGACAGCGTGCCGTTGAGCGCGCGCACGAGCGCTGCGCGCGCGCCTTCGCCCTTGGCCTCGTGCGCTTGCGCCAGCGCGATGCAGACCGAGCTGGTGATGAACAGATCGACCAGCACGGCGCAGATCACCGGCCCGGCCGCCGCGGCGCCGAGCAACGCCGTCAGCAGCGGCACGCCCATGAAGCCGGTGTTCGGAAACGCGGCGACGAGCGCGCCGAAGGCCGCATCCTTCATCTGCACACGCGGCGACAGCGTGACGGCGATCGTGAAGGCGACGATGCCCAGCGAGGCCAACAACGACACCGCGATCACGACCGGGTTCAACAACTGCCCGATCGGCGTGTTCATGCCGAAGCGGAACAGCAGCGCCGGCAGCGCGAAGTAGAGGACGAAAGCGTTGAGCCCGGGAATCGCCGACGCGGGCAACAGCCGCCGGTATGCCGCGGCGTAGCCCATCAGCACCAGTGCGAAGAACGGCAGGGTGACGGCGAGGATGGGCTGCATGCGTGGCGCAAAGTATCGCCGCGCCCACTACCACACCCCACGCAGCGAGTTGCCGCATACGGCCTGTCTATGATCCGCGGCCGCATGACCACCGAAAGCCTGAACTCGCGCCAGCTCGAAGCGGTGCACCACCTCGCCAGCCCCTGCCTCGTGCTCGCCGGCGCAGGGTCGGGCAAGACGCGCGTCATCGTGCACAAGATCGCGCGGCTGCTGCAAAGCGGCCTCGAGCCGCAGCAGATCGCGGCCATCACCTTCACCAACAAGGCGGCGGCGGAGATGCGCGAGCGCGCCAAGGCGCTCGTCGGTGGCCGCGCGGCGAAGTCGCTCGTCGTCAGCACCTTCCACTCGCTCGGCGTGCGTCTGCTGCGCGCCGACGGCGAGCGCATCGGCCTGAAGCCCAACTTCTCGATCTTGGACAGCGACGACGTGCTCGGCGTGCTGCGCGACGCCGGCGGCACGACCGACGCCAAGCTGGCGCGGCGCTGGCAGTGGGCGATCAGCCTGTGGAAGAACCAGGGGCTCGACGCGAGCGCCGCCGAGGGCGCGGCAGAGAACGACGACGAGCGCGTGGCCGCACGCGTGATGAAACGCTACGAAGAAAGGCTCGCGGCGTACCAGGCGGTGGACTTCGACGACCTGATCGGCCTTCCGTTGGCGCTGTTGCAGCGCGACGAAGAAGCGCGCAACAAGTGGCGCGCGACCTTCGAGCACGTGCTCGTCGACGAGTACCAGGACACGAACGCCGTGCAGTACGAGTTGCTGAAAACAATCGTCGGCGAACGCGGCCTGTTCACTGCGGTCGGTGACGACGACCAGAGCATCTACGGCTGGCGTGGCGCGACGATCGACAACCTGAAGCGCCTGCCGCAGGACTATCCGACGCTGAAGGTGATCGCGCTGGAGCAGAACTACCGCTCCACCGGCGCGATCCTTGCCGCGGCCAATGCGGTGATCGCCGCCAACCCGAAGATTTTCGAGAAGAAGCTGTGGAGCGAGTTCGGCCAGGGCGATCCGGTGCGCGTCTTGGAGTGCGACGGCGAAGAGCACGAGGCCGAGCGCGCGGTGGCCTTGATTCAATCCAAACGCGGCGAGGGCGGTCAGGTCAAGTTCAGCGACTTCGCCGTGCTCTACCGTGCCAACCACCAGGCGCGTGTCTTCGAGCAAAAGCTGCGCGCGGCGCAGATTCCGTACAAGGTGTCCGGCGGGCAGAGTTTTTTCGACCGCACCGAGATCAAGGACCTTTGCGCGTGGCTGCGCCTCTTGGTCAACAACGACGACGACCCGGCCTTCCTGCGTGCGGTGACGACGCCCAAGCGCGGCATCGGCCATGCCACGCTGGCGTCACTCGGCGAGTTCGCATCGAAGCGCAAGGTGAGCCTGTTCGAGGCGCTGTTCGCGCCATCGCTGGCCGCTGCCGTGAACACCAAGGCACGCGACGGCCTGCATGAGTTCGGCCGTTGCATCAACGACCTCGAACACCGCGCGCGGCAGACGGTCGGCGGCGAAGCGGCGCGTGTCTTCCTGATGGGCTGGATGAAAGACATCGGCTACGAGCAGCACCTCTACGACGGCGAAGACAGCGAGAAGCTCGCCGCCGCGCGCTGGGCCAACGTGCTCGACTTCATCGATTGGATCGTGCGCCGCTGCGGCGGTGAGAAGGCGCTCGAAGCGGGTGATGTCGCCGATGAGCCGCAGAGCGTGCTCGACGTGGCGCAGACCATCAGCATCATCATCAGCCTGGCCGAACGCGGCGACGATCAGGACGTGGTCACGCTGTCGACGCTGCACGCCGCGAAGGGCCTGGAGTGGCCGCACGTCTTCCTCGCCGGCATCAACGAAGGACTGTTGCCGTTCAAGAGCGAGGCCGAAGACATGACCGCCGAGCGCCTGCAGGAAGAGCGGCGGCTGATGTACGTCGGCATCACGCGCGCGCGCACCACGCTCGCGGTGAGCACGTTGAAGCGCCGCAAGCGCGGCCGTGAACTCGTCGCCGGCATGCCCAGCCGCTTCATCGCCGAAATGAAGTTGGACGAGCAGAAAACCAAAGAAGACCCGCGCGAGAAGTTGAAGCGCATTCGCGCCGAGCTGATGGCCCGAGCTGCACCGGCGCCGACGGCTTGATCGACAACGGCGACGTCATCGAGCTCGTCGCGAAGTTGTTCGTCGTCGGGCGCTGCACGACGCGTTTGCTCACCACGTGCGCCGTGCGAAGTTGCTGGAGCTGCGCCTGTTCCGCTCAGGATCTCGCCAACTGAAGCCGACAATTCAGGCTTGCTCGGTGCGGCGTTGCCGCGCAGTCACCCAGGATGTCGAACATGATTTGTGATCTGCGGCGAAAGAATGTTGGCGTGAAGGTGCAGCCGCTGTCGGCAACGCGCGGCGCGCTTGCCGCGATGATGTTGTCGGCGGCCGCGCTGGCCGCCCCGGCGCAGGCGCAGGAGGCGTGGATCATCGGCCAGTCGGCGCCGCTGTCCGGCGGCAACGCGGCGATGGGCCGCGACGTGCGCGACGGCGCGCTGGCTTATTTCAAGTCGGTCAATGCGCGCGGTGGCGTGGCCGGCAGGCCGATCGAACTGGTGACGCTCGACGACGCCAACGACCGCAAGACCGCGGGCGCCAACGCAACCCGGTTGCTCGGCGAGAAAAAGGCCGTCTCATTGTTCGGCTTTGCGTCGGCCACGCTGAGCCTCGACGCGATGCCGCAGGCCGACAAGGCCGGCACGCTGTTCTTTGCGCCGTTGTCGGGCGCCGACCCGGTGCGCAAGGCGCCGCCGGTGGTGTTCACGATGCGGGCGTCGTACGGCGAAGAGATGGAGAAGATCCTCTCGTTCTGGACCGGCCTGGGCATGAAGAAGGTCGTCGTCGTGCACTACGACGACGAGGTCGGCAAGCAGAACTTCGGCGTCGTCGCCGCCTACCTGGCCAAGCAGAGCGGCACGCCGCCGGCGGCGCTGTCATTGAAGCGCAACCAGGCGGTCGAAGATGCGCACATCGACCAGCTGCGCGAGCACAAGCCCGACGTCATCATCAACACCACGCTGTCGGGCGCGGCGGCCGAGGTCAGCAAGCGCCTGGCCAAGCGCGGCGCCTTCGTGCCGACGTCGAGCCTGTCGTTCGTCGGCGCGCAGCAGTACATCGATGCGGCGGGTGCGTCCGCCGCCGGCGTCTCGATCGCGCAGGTGGTGCCGAACCCGAGCTCCAACCTGCCTGTCGTGCGCGAGTGCGCCAAGGCGCTGCAAGACGCCGGCATGACGCAGCCGATGAACAGCACGCACCTCGAAGCCTGCATCTCGGCCAAGGTGCTGACCGAGGCGATGCGCCGCGCGAAGAAGCCGTTCGACGCCGCAGCGCTTCTGGCGTCGATGCAATCGCTCGGCACTTTCGACACCGGCGGCTTCATCGTCAACTACAGCGCCAGCCGCCGACACGGCAGCAGCTACGTCGAGCTGGCCATGGTCTCGCGCGACGGCAAGCTGAAAAGCTGATCACATGCCCTTGAACAGCCCGAGGTAGCTGCGGCTGACCTCGAGTTGTTCCTTGTGCCCTTTCACGCTGACGATCTGCCGCCCACGGAAGTCGCGCGTCACACCCGCAATCGCCTTGACGTTGACCAGCGTCGAGCGGTGGATCTGCCAGAAGACCTGCGGGTCGAGCTCGTCGATCAGCTCCTTGATCGGCTTTCGGATCAGCGCCTCCAGCGTCGCCGTCTGCACACGCGTGTACTTCTCGTCGCTGATGAAGAACAGCACGTCGTCGACCGGAATCATCTGGATCGCCGAGCCGACGCTGGCCTGGATCCACTGCAGGCGCTGCGGTGCGCCGCCGGGATTCATCTGCGCGCTGAGTTGCTGCAGCAGTTGCTGCAGCGGCGCGCCGGCAGGTGATGCGGGTTCATCGGCGTGGCGCTGCGCCAGGCGCTTCTTGATGCGCTCGACCGTGACGGCGAGCCGTTCGCGTTCCGCCGGCTTCAGCACATAGTCGGCCACGCCCTGCTCGAAGGCTTCGACGGCGTACTGGTCATAAGCGGTGATGAAGACGATCTCGGGCAGCAGCTCGTCGTCGTCGACGTCCATCTGCGCGATCTGCTTGGCTGCTTCGACGCCGGTCAGTCCCGGCATGCGGATGTCGAGGAAGACGATGTCGGGCCGGTGCTCGGCCACCAGCGCCACCGCTTCGGCGCCATTCTTCGCTTCGGCGACGAGTTGCAACTCGGGCCAGGCTTCGGCCAGGCGCGCGCGCAGCTGTTCGCGCATCAATCGCTCGTCGTCAGCAAGCACGGCACGGGGGGCGGCGGTGTTCATGGCGCGATTGTGTTCGGCTTCTGTCGATCCTTCCACAACCAGCGCGCCAGCAGCACCAGCGGCCAGAGCACGAGGCCGACGACGGCGAGGCCGGCGAGCAGGCCGAGCGAGCCGACGGCCACCGGCACGACGATCGCCAGCACGGTGACGATCGGCAGCACGATCACCACCACCATCGCGGCAACGAACACGCCGATGGCCGCCAGCACCCACTGACGGGTCTCGTTGAACGCGGGCAGCACGAAGCGGTCGTCGTCGATCGTGATCGCCGTGCCGGGCGGCAGCACGTCCGTCAGCAGCCAGGCGAGGAAGAGGCCGAGCAGCACCGACACCACCAGTGTCGCCCAGAAGCCGAGCCACAGCGTGGTCCGCACCCAGGGCGTCATGCGCTGCCTGCCGAGGTGACGCTGCGGTACGGCACGGCGATCGTCACCACCGTGCCGCTCGGCTTGTTCTCGGTCACGGTGACGGTCGCCTCGCGGCCGTACAACAGTTGCAGGCGCTCGCGGATGTTGGCCAGGCCGACGCCGGTGCCGGCGGTGGCTGCCCTGCCGAAGCCCAGGCCCGTGTCGGCGACGACGACGTTCAACTTGCCGTGCACGATCTCGGCCTTGACGACGAGCTCGCCGCCTTCGGGTTTCGGCTCCAGGCCATGCTTGATCGCGTTCTCGACCAGGCTCTGGATCATCATCGACGGGAACTCGGCCGAGAGCAGGCCGTCGGGCACGTCGATGCGCGTGGCCAGGCGCTCCTCCATGCGCACCTTCAGGATCTCGAGATAAGGCCGCACCATCGCCATCTCGCGCGCCAGGTCGCGCGGCGCGCCGTTGCTCGAAGCCTCGCGCATCGTCGGCATCGACGCGCGCAAGAGTGCGATCAGGTTCTTCTGCATCTGGCTGGCGCGCGGCGGATCGGTCTCGATCAGGTGGTCGATCGATGCCAGCGTGTTGAACAGGAAGTGCGGCTCCACCTGCGCCTGCATCGCCGCCATGCGCGCCTCGACGACCTGGCGCTTCAATTGCTCGGACTCGGCCACTTCGGTGGCCTGCGCGGCTTCGGCCTGGGCACGCAGTTGGCGCTTGTAGCTGGCCTTCAAGATCGCCGAGCCGATGATCCAGAGAAACGCCAGTTCGGGCAGCGCCTCGCCGAGGCTGGAGCGGTTGATGCGCGTGCGCAGGCCGCCGCCGCCCTGCAACTCCTCGATCGCGCGCTCGGCGTCGCGCACCGCCTCCTCGGCGTCGCGCTTGGCCTGCTGCGCATCTTCCTTCGCCCCCTGGATGGCTTCGCGGATGTCATCACGCGCTTGTTCGATGGCGCGGCGCACCTCCTCGCTGCTGCCCGGCGGCACGATGATCTTCACGCCCGTGTCTTCGATGGCGCGCGCGGCGCTCTCGGCGGCCTCCGCGGCCTGCGCCGCCGAGGCCGCCGCCGCCGCCGCCGCGGAGGCCGCGGCCGGCGCGTGGCGCGGCCTGATGCGCACGCCATGCTGGTCGATCGAGATCTCGACCGAGTCTTCCTTGCCGTCCTTCGGCCGCTCGATCTTGATCACCGCCTCGTCCCTTGCGCCGGGAACTTCGGGTGGTTTGGGCGCTGCAGGCGGCTTCGGCGCGATCACCACCTTCTTCGGCGGCAGCGTCTCGACCGTCTCCGAGATGGTCCAGGAAAACGGCGGGATGTTCTGCAGGATGCCGCTGGCGATCAGCAGCAGCAGCGAGAGCAGGAAGAAGCGCTTCCAGCTGATCGACACCAGCCAGTTTGCATAAACATGAAAGGCGCGCACCAGCGGCGCAAAGCGTTCGCCCCAGGTGGAGGCGCGCGGCGGTGGCGGCGGCTTCGGCGGCAGCGGAACGGCGGTGGACATGGCGGCACTCTAGCCACCCCCGCCGCGCCTCGCCCGACGGGCGCGACCTGCCGCCGCGGCGGGCGGACAGACTGCCGTTGTGTCGGACGGGCGGCGCTCAGTGCACGGTGTCCAAGCAACCGCCGCGGAACCGGCTTTGCCGGGCCGCTGGCGGTGCCCCCTTGAGGGGGAAGCGGCGACAGCCGCTCCGGGGGTGGGTCTAGACGAAGCCCAGGTTTCTCGCCGAGCCGAAGTTGCGCAGGTTCGGCAGCACCGCGTCGAGCGCGCTCGCGTCGGCGCCGAACCAGGCCAGCAGCGTCGCCGCGTACTGATCGACCGAGGTCGTCGGGATCCAGCGGCCCTGCTGCTCCCACGCCTGCTCGCCGACGTCGTCCGGCCCGCCGAGCGCGAGCGCCGGATAGGCGCCGTAGGTTTTGCCGCCGCGCACCGCGCCGCCGAGCACCAGGTGGTGGTTGCCCCAGGCGTGGTCGGTGCCGTTGCTGTTGTTGGGCTTGAAGGTGCGGCCGAAATCGCTCTGCGTGAACAGCGTCACCGAGTCGGCCAGGCCGATGGCTTTCATCGCGTTGTGGAAGCAGGCCATGGCGTCGCCGAGCGACTTCAAGAGCCGCGCATGCCCGCCTTCGAGTGCGCTGGCGGCGATCTGGTCGCCGTGCGTGTCGAAGCCGCCCTGCTGGGTGAAGAAGATCTGGCGCTCGCCCTGAACCGTGGCGCGGCCGTCGATCAGCTTGGCCGTCTGGTAAAGCTGGCGGCCCAGCGGCGTGGTGATGCGCCCGCCCGAGGTGATCGGCGCGAACGCGGCGTCGATCGCTGCCGACGTGCCGGCCTCGCCCGGCGCGCGCTTGACGAGCGCGCCCAGGCGCTCGGAGATGGCGAACGCATCGCGCTGCTGCGCCTGGAAGGCGCTGGCCAGCGTCACGTCGGCGCTCTGCGCGTACAGCACGTCGATGGCCTCCTTGCGCGCGCGCATCGGCACCCAGGCCTGGGTGGCGTCGAGCATGTGGGCACCGAAGGTTTCGCCGGGCTCGGGCAGCACCAGCGGCACGGCCGACGACGACAGGCCGAAGCGGCCGTTGCCGCCGAGCGAGATCACCGGGTTGGTGGTCGCCAGGCGCTGCGCCGCGCGGCCGCCCCAGCCGGTGCGCGCCTGCGCGTCGGTGGTGCCGCTTTCCCACAGCAGTTGCTGGTCGGAGTGCGAGAACAGGTTCTCCGGCACCATCACCGAGCCGGCGCCGGCGCTGCGGTACGCGGCCTTGGTCAGCGGCGCGTACAGCGGGCCGACGTTGAACAGCGGCGCGAGCTTGCCTTCGGCCCACAGCGGCGCCAGCGCCGACAGCGACGGGTGCAGGCCGAAGTCCGTGCCGGCCAGCGACAGCAGCGAGCCGCGCGGCAGCGCCATCGCGCCGCGCACGCCGCTGTACTGGCCGTGGCGCGCGGCATCGGTCGGCACGATGGTGTTCGTGCCGTCGTTGCCGCCGTAGAGAAAGACGCAGACCAGGGCCTTGTAGTCGGCGGCGCGTGCCGTGCGCAACGGCGCCAAGGCGGCCAGGCCGGCGAGGCCCGCCACGCCGAGCGAGCCGCCGAGCGCGCCGGCGCGGCGCAGGAAGTCGCGGCGTTGCACGGCGGCGGCGACGGGGTGGGGTTGAGCAGATCTTTTCATCGTCGTGTCCTCGTTGGGTCAGCGTTGGATTTGATAGTTCGGTGAGCCGAAGATCAGGTAGGCCGCCGTGTGGACGCGCCGGGCCTGCCAGCTCGGCGCGTCGGTCTGCGCGGTCCAGACCTCGACGGCGCGGATGACGGCGGCGCGCTGCGTGGCCGGCAGCGGCGCGCCGAGGGCCAGGTTCGACAGCCGATCGACGAGCTTGGCCGCGTCGGGCGCGTCGCCGAGGAAGGCGTCGATCTTCAGGCGTGTGCCGACGGCATTCGGGATGCTGGAGCCCGGGCCGGAGCCGTTCCAGTCGAACAGGTAGACCAGGTAGTTCAAGCGGCCGAGCGCGGTGTTGGCGTTGTGGATGCCGAACGCCGGGCCGACCAGCGACGTGCCCGGCACCGGGTAGTCCGGCGCGTAGAAGTTGAACACCGACGGCGCACGCAGGATGTGCTGGCGCATCGTGTCGCCCCACCACCACGACATCGCGTCGCCGTCGGTGCTGCCGCCGAAGGCGCGCAGCACGGCGCTGAAGTGCTGCGCCGGGTCGCGCAGCCGGCCGCCGTTGGCCGAGGCGACTGCGTCGCCGCGCGCTTCGGCATCCAGCAGCACGGCAGCCACGGTGGCCGCCAGGTCACCGCGCTGGCCGGCGCCGAAGCTGCGCCCGGCGCTGGTGAAACTGCCGCTGTTGAACGCCGACGCCACGCGCTGCACGTAGCCCGGCGACGGGTTGGAGGAGACGAGGAACTGGATCAGTTGCTTGCCGATGAAGGGCCCGGCGTTCGGGTGGTTGATCAGGCTGTCGAGCACACGCTCCAAGGCTTCGGCGGCATTGGTATTGGCGGCCTTGCTGACGCCGGAGAGCAACGGGCGCGCATTGCCGTCGTGACGCGCCGCCAGCGGCGTCATGTCGCCGCCGTAGTACTGGCAGTTGGTGCCCTGCGGCCAGCAGCCCCAGACGGTGCGGCCGCCGGCCGGGTAGGTCCAGCCGGTGAGCGCGAAGGCGTAGTTGCGCACCATCTCGTTGTCGTAGGTGGCCACGCAGTTGCCGCCGCGCAGCGAGCCGTCGGCGTTCAGCCGGCAGGTGCCGATCGAGAACAGCTGCAGCAGCTCGCGG
>CADEEN010000035.1 GCA_902826345.1 uncultured Burkholderiales bacterium
GCGCGTCGGTCGACGGCACCACGGCCGAAGCGCCGGCCAACGAGTTGCGGTCACAGCCAACGCAGCGTGGTCGCTACGCCGCCGGCGACGGGCCGCTGCTGGTGGCCAGCGTGTCGTTCGCCTTCGATCCGGCAGGCGCAGGCGACTGGAGCGCCGCCACCCTCGACGGCATGCTGTTGCAGGGCCTGGGCGAAAACCCGTTGCAGCGCACGAGCCTGTTCTCGCTGCGCGGCGCGTCGGTCGAAACCGAAGCCGACGATGATCCGATGCGCGGCGCGGCGCGCGGCGCCGAGCAGGTGGTGATGACGGCGCTGCAGGACCCCGTGCGCGTGGCCAGCGCGACGCTGACCGCCGGCTTCGTCTGGTGGCTGACGCGCAGCGGCGGCCTCTTGACCAGCATCCTGATGGGCATTCCGGCGTGGCGCCACGTCGATCTGCTGCCGGTGCTGGCCCCTGCGCGCGACGACGAAGACGACGACGTGCTCGGCCCGAAGCCCGACGCTGAAGACGGACGGCCGCCACCGACGCAGCGCGACAGCCTGGTCGACGATCTGTTCTCGAACACCAGCCGCATGTTCGGCGAGTCCCGCTACATGAACTGATGTCATGAAACTCAATCGTCCGAGCCCCCTGATTCAAATGACGATGGCGCTGGTGGCGCTGTGCAGCACGCTGGTCATCCTCGGCACGCTGTTCTTGGACACCATGCCCGACCGCGGCGCGCAGCAGCGCGCGGTGCGCAAGGCCGTCGGCGAGGCGCTGGCGGTGCAACTCGCCGAGACGCTGCGCCGCGAAGATCCGCGCGAGATCGAGAAATCGCTCGTTGCCATCGTCTCTCGCACCGAGGGCCTGCGCTCGGTCGGCGTGCGCCGCGCCGACAACGAGCTCGTCGTCGCCACGCCGACGCACGCGCAAGGCTGGCGCTCGGGCGAGGGTGACCGCTCGCGGCCCGAGCAGCTCACGGTGCCGCTGGCGGCCAACGGCGAGCGCTGGGGCCGCGTCGAGATGGCCTTCGCCGCCGACGACACGCATTGGCTGCTGGCGTTCTTCAAGGAGCCGCTGGTGCAGATGCTGCTGTTCCTCGGCGTCGCCGGCTGGCTGGTCTTCGGCCTGTACATGCGCCGCGCGCTGCAGCACCTCGACCCGGCGTCGGTGGTGCCCGAGCGTGTGCAGGGTGCTTTCGATGCGATGGCCGAGGGCGTCGTCGTGCTCGATTCGCGGGGCCGCGTGATGCTGTCGAACAAGGCCTTTCGCCAACTGCATCCGCAACTCGCCGAAGTACCCACCGGCAGCAGCCTGACCGCCTTGCCCTGGTTGTCGCAGAGCCTGCCGCAGGACGCGGCGCAACACCCGTGGGCGCGCGCGATGGCCGAGCGCAGCGCCAATGCCGGCACGGCGTTGGAGGCCGGGCAGGGCGCCGAGAAGCGCCAGCTCGTGCTCAACGCGGCGCCGATCAGCGACGCCGGCGGCGCGGTGCGCGGCTGCATGGTCACGGTCAACGACATGTCCGCGCTGCACCATGCCAACGAAGCGCTGCGCGAGGCGATGACGGCGCTGGCCGGCAGCAAGCGCGAGGTCGAGCAGAAAAATCTCGAGCTCGAGCGCCTGGCCACGCGCGACCCGCTGACCGGCGCGCTCAACCGCCGCGCTTTCCACGCTGCCTTCGAAGGCGTCTGGCGCGAGGCGTTGAAAAGCGGCGGCGGCCTGACCTGCCTGATGGTCGACATCGACCACTTCAAGAACATCAACGACTCGCACGGCCACGGCGTTGGCGACCGCGTCATCCAGGAGGTGGCGCGCAAGCTGCAGGATTCTGTGCGTGGCACCGACCTGTTGTGCCGCTGGGGCGGCGAGGAGTTCTGCGTCGTCGTCGGCGGGCTCGACACTGCCGCGTCGGCCGAGTTCGCCGAGCGCGTGCGCATGCGCATCGAGCGCGAGTGCGGCGCCGCGCTGCGCGAGGTGCAGGGCCTGCGCGTCACCGCCAGCGTCGGTGTCGAGCTGCTGTCGCCGCAGGCCCACTCGATGGCGGCGCTGATCGAGCGCGCCGACCAGGCGCTCTACCGCGCCAAGCGCGCCGGCCGCAACCGTGTTGCCATGCCGGACGACGCGCTGCAAGCCCGCGTCGCCGTGCCGGCGTCGCAGATCGACGCCGACAGCGGCTGCCTGAACGAAAGCGGCTACTTCGCCGCGCTGCGCAGCGCGCGCGAGGCTGCGCGCGCCGACGACCGCGTGCTCGGTTGCATCGTCGCCGGCCTCGACCACCACCGTGTGCTGCTGCAGCGCCACGGCGCCGCGGCGCTGCAGGCGGCGTCGGTGACGCTGGCGCGCTGGGCGCGTGAGTCGGCGCCTGCGTCGGCCGCGGTGGCGCGGCTCGACGAGCGCCGCGTGGCCGTGCTCTTGCCCGGCACCGGCCTCGAAGACTGCCAAGCGCTTGCCGAGCATCTGCGCGACCGTGTCGAAGCCTCGCTGGCCGCTGTGATCGACGGCGCCGCCGCACGCAGCGTGCGCATCAGCGTCGGCGTCGATGCCTTGCCGGCCACGGCGCCGGGCGCAGCGACGCTGGGTGAACGCGCCGAGCAGGCGATGAACCGCATGCGCCGCAGCGGCGGCAACGGCGTCATGCTGTTTTCCGGCGGACGCGCGGCCAACGACGCCGCCGCGCGCGAGGACTCGCAGCCATGACGATGCGCGACACCGACGTCGGCGGCGCATCGCGCGCTGCGCACTCGATGGCGGGTGCGACGACGCGCCTGCTGCTGATCGGCCTGGTGGCGCTGGCGCTGCTGCCGCCGCTGTTCACCGCCATCGCCGGCGTGCTGCTCGAACGGCACGAGGCGCGCGCGGTGGCCCGCGCGCTGGCGTGGACCGTGTCCCGCCAGCGCGACAACGCGCGGGGCGGTGCGCTGCAGACCTTGCTCGCCGGCGGCGCCGAGGATTCGTCGCAACGGCGCGAAGCGCTGGCGGCCGACGGCGCGGTGCTGGCCGAAGCCGGCCAGCGCTCGGCCAGCTCGAGCTTTCTCATCAGCGCCACGGTGCCGGTGAACGGTCCGGGCCCGGTGACGGCGATCCGGGTTTGCGGTGCGTTGAAAGGCGTGATGCAGGCCACGGCGCTGGCCTTGCTGTTGTCGCTCGGCGCGACGCTGCTGACCTGGCTGCTGGCGGTGCGGCGCTCGGTGGGTGCGCTGCGCAAGGCCGAGGGACGTTTGCGCTCGATCAACGTCATCGACCCGCTGACCGGTCTGCTCAACCGCGACGGTTTGCGCCAGCGCCTGCAACGCGGCCTGGCCGGCGAGCGACACGCCGGCGCGCGCCGCGTCGGTGTGCTGCTGATCGACCTCGACCGCTTCCGCCTGATCAACGAATCGCTCGGCCAGCGCGCCGGCGACCAGTTGCTGCGCGCCGTGGCCGCGCGCATCCGCGGCGTGCTGCACGGCGGCGACGCGGCGGCGCGATTGGGCGGCGACCAGTTCGTCGTCTGCTCGCAAACGCTCGCCGGCCCGCAGGCCGCCGCCGTGATGGCGCGCAACCTGCTGCGCGCCATCGAGCCGGCGTTGACGATCGCGCAGCGGCAGACGCAGGTCAGCGTGTCGATCGGCATCGCGCTGGCCAGCGCCGACGGGCAGGGCGACGCGCCCGATCAACTGCTGGCCCATGCCGATGCGGCGATGCGCGCCGCCAAATCGGGCGGCGGCGGGCGGCACCGCATCTTCGAAGCGTCGATGATCGTCGACACGCAGCAGCAGCTGGAGCTCGACATGGCGCTGCGGCGCGCCTTGCAGCACAACGAGTTCGAGCTCGCGTTCCAGCCGATCATGACGGCCGATGGCGGCAGGGTGGACGCCGTCGAGGCGCTGCTGCGCTGGAACGACCCGACCCGCGGCGTCGTCTCGCCGGCCGAGTTCATCCCCGTGCTCGAACAGACCGGCCTCATCGTGCCGGTGGGGCAGTGGGTGCTGCGCGAGGCGTGCCGGCGCGCGCAGGGCTGGCGCGCGCACGGTGCGCCGCCGGTGACGCTGTCGGTCAACGTCTCGCCGATCCAGTTTGCGGAAGCCGAGTTCGTGCAGCACGTGCTCGCGGCGCTCGGCGCCACCGGCTTCGCGCCGCAGCAGTTGCAGCTCGAAGTCACCGAAGGCCTGCTGCTCGATCCGACGCCCGATTCGCTGCGCAAGATGGATGCGCTGGTCGATGCCGGCGTGCGCCTGGCGGTCGATGACTTCGGCATGGGCTACTCGTCGCTGGCGTACCTGAAGCGCTTCCGCCTGCACTCGCTGAAGATCGACCGCATGTTCGTCCGCGACGTGCCCAAGCTGCGCCAGGACACGGCGATCGTGCGCGCCATCGTCGAGCTCGCGCATGCGCTGGAGTTGCATGTCACGGCCGAGGGTGTCGAAACGGCCGAGCAGCACGAGGCGCTGCAGGCGCTGGGCTGCGACTCGATGCAGGGCTTCCTGTTCGCGCGGCCGATGCCCGGCGACGCGATGCGCGAGCGGCTGCTGCTCGAACACTCGCTCGATGCGGCGGAGCCGGCGCCGAGCGACTGGTCGACGACGATGGCGGCGCAGCTCGGCGTCGAAACTCAGACCTGATGCCCGCGCGCGCTGCGCGTGGCACCATCGGGCGATGAGCACCCCGACGATGGCGCCTCCGCTGACCGCGGCCGATGAAGTGGACGACGCGCTGGCGCAGCGCGGCTTTGCCGTGATCGATATGGCGCAGTTGCAGACGCTGTTCGGCGTGATGTCCGGCGTGGCCGAGCGTGCGCTGGCGCATTGGGCGTCGTACTGGATGCGCCTGGCGCCGGACCAGTACCTGCGCGATGGCGGGCGCTACCGGCAGCGCCGGCACGGCTCGTTCGTCATCGAAGGCGACAGCGTCACGCAGGTGCCGCACCGCGCGCATTGGCAGCCGGTGGAATACAACGCGCTGCACGGCGGCATCGAGCGCTGGTTCCAGCCGCTGGAAACGGGCTTCGTCGCCGAGCCGCTGTGGCAGCGGCTGTTGCTCGTGCTCGCGCAGCGCGCGACGGCCTTGCGTGGACCATGCCTGTGGCATACCGAAGCGCACCAGTTCCGCATCGACACGGCCGGCGGCATCGGCCGGCCGACGCCTGAAGGCGCGCACCGCGACGGCGTCGATCTGGTGGCGGTGATGCTGATCGCGCGCAGCGGCGTCAAGGGCGGCGAGACCCGCGTCTTCGACGCCGACGGCCCGGCCGGTCAGCGCTTCACGATGAGCCAGCCCGGGCAGATGCTGCTGCTCGATGATGCGCGCGTGATCCACGAGACGACGCCGATCCAGCCGCTCGAGGCCAGTCGCGTCGGCCACCGCGACACGCTCGTCGTCACGCTGCGCGCGGGGGCTTTTCAGGGGCCGTGAGTTTTCCGGCGGCGTCGGCTGGCTGCAGGTATTGCGGCGACGTGAGTCCCATCGACACGTAGATGCTGGTCACCGCCTCGATGCCGACATCGGCCGGCGTGATCCAGTGTTCGGGCACGTAGAGCAGGCCGCCGCCCACCGGCACCGGCGCGGTCGGGATCAGCACCGCGACGCAGCGCTGGCCATTGATCATCACCGCGGCGTCGCTGCCGAGCAGCGCCAGCGCGACGCTGTTGCCTTCGGCTTGCGGTCCGCCGAAGTGGCACCAGACGGCGCTCATCGACTTCATGCCCTCGCCTTTGTCGTCGTGCGCGCGCACCAGGCCAACCATGCGCTTCATCAGGTCGTAAACCGCGCCGACCACCGGGATGCGCTCGAGCACGCCGTTGACGATGCCGGCCAGGCCACGCTGCAGGCCGCCTTCGACGAGCAGGCCGAGGCCGAAGATCGCCGCGGCGACGATGGCCACGCCGATCGCATAGCCGACGACTTCGGAGGCGCCGACACCGAGGCCGATCGAGACCAGCAACCTGCCGACGGCGCTGTCGGGGCCGAGCCACCGGATGAGGATGCCTGCGGCCCAGGCGAAGATCAGCAGCGTGGCGGCGAGCGGCAGCGCGGCCAGCGCGCCGGTGACGAAGATGCGCAGCAGCGTGCGCAGGGGTTTGAAGGCCATGGGCCGGGGATCATACGGACGCAGTGTTTCGGCTTGGTTGGACGTCATGACGTGAAGTGCGCAAAGCCGTGTGCAGACGCGCGCGTTCAGCGCGCCGGCACGCTCTGGCTCGCGCCAGCGGCTTGCCGACATGGCATGACCTGCGTCTCGGTCAGGTCGTCACGGCGAGGATCACGTCCGACGCTTTCACCAGCGCGGTAGCGCGTGCGCCAGGCGCAAGGCCGAGAAAGCGCACGCTGTCCTGCGTGACGATGGCGACGACGCGGTCGCCGCCGTCCATGTCGAGCATGACCTCGCTGTTGACTGCGCCCGCTGTGACGCTCGCCACCACGCCCGGCCACTGGTTGCGCGCCGAGATGCGCACGCCGTCGAGGCCGGTGGCCAGCAGCACGTTCGACGCCTTGACCAGCGCGATCGCGCTCTGCCCCGTGCGCAGGCCGAGTGCGGCGGTGCTGTCGTGCGTGATGATCGCGACGACGCGTTGCCTGCCGGGCAGCGTCAGCTCGACTTCGTCGTTGACGGCGCCGCTGCGCACTGCGGTCACGCTGCCGAGCCATTGGTTGCGGGTGGTGGTCTTCATGTTGAGCACTTTCAGCAGCGAGAAGTCGGCGTCGAGGTCGGCCGCGCTCTCGGCGAGCAGCGCGACGAAGCGCTGGTGCGCGGCGTCGAGCTGGCCATAGCGTTCGATCAGTCTGGCGCCGCGCTCCGTCAGCCGCGTTGATCCGCCGCCGCGGCCGCCGGTGGTGCGCTCCACCAGCGCCTGGCCCGCCGCGCGGTTCATCGCGTCGATGGCGTCCCACGCCGCCTTGTAGCTCATGCCGTAGGCCTTGGCCGCCGCGGTGATCGAGCCGTGCGCGGCGACGGCGCGCAGCAGCTCGATGCGGCCATGTCCGCCGAGGCTGCGTCCTCCGGCGGTGAACCAGAGCGAGCCGCCGACGGCCAGCAGCGGCGGCTTGCGCGAGGCGCGGGTGCGTGCCCTCATGCGGCGGCCAGCGGCATCGTCTCGACGCGCCCGGCGTGCAGCGTCACCACCTCGTCGGCGAGCTCTGCCACATCGGCCTCGTCGTGCGTGATCAGCAGCATCGGCAGCTTCAACTGCGCCTGCAGATCGCGCAGCTCGTCGCGCAGGCGCGCGCGCAACGGCGTGTCGAGCGCAGCGAAGGGCTCGTCGAGCAGCAGCGCCACCGGGTCGTGCACGAGGGCGCGCGCCAGGGCGGAGCGCTGGCGCTGGCCGCCGGACAACTGGTGCGGGTACAGCGTGGCCACCGGCTGCAGGCCGAAGCCCACGATCCAGCGCTCGACCGCATCGTCTTCGACCGCGCGCTTCGGATTCAGCCAACCGCGGTGACGCGCGAAGGCGATGTTCTGCCGCACGGTCAGGTGCGGGAACAGCGCGTAGTCCTGGAATACGTAGCCCAGGCGGCGCTGCTGCGGCGACAGACGCACGGCCGCGGCGCTGTCGTCGAGCACGCGGCCGCCGATCGCCACGCGGCCGGCGTCGGGACGCGAGATGCCGGCGATCATCTTCAGCGTCTGCGTCTTGCCGGCGCCCGACGGACCGAACAACACCAGCCGCCGTGCCGCGCTGGCAAAGCGCACGTCGAGTTCGAAGCGCGCTTGTTCATGCCGCAGTCGCTTGCGCAGTGCGATGTCCCAGCTCATGCGCGCGCCATCACGCGGCCGGGCAACAACCGTCCGGCGGCCAGCAGCACGGCGATGCAGACGATCGACGTGACCATGACGAGAAAGTGGGCCGTGTCGTCGCGTCCGGCCTGCACCGCTTCGTAGACCGCGATCGACAGCGTCTGCGTCTTGCCGACGATGCTGCCGGCCACCATCAACGTGGCGCCGAACTCGCCCGTCGCCCGCGCGAACGACAGCAGCAGCCCGGCCAGGATGCCGCGCCATGCCAGCGGCAGGCTGACGCGAAAGAACAGTGCCCACTCGCCGATGCCGAGCGTGCGCGCTGCGTCCTCGAGCTGCGGATCGACGTTCTCGAACGCCGCGCGCGCCGCCTTGAAGACCAGCGGGAAGGCGACGACGGCCGCGGCGATCACCGCGGCCTGCCAGGTGAAGATCAAGCGGATGCCGAAGGTCTGCAGCAGCCACGCGCCGATGACGCCCTGGCTGCCGATGACAACGAGCAGGTAGTAGCCGAGCACGGTGGGCGGCATCACCATCGGCAACGTCAACGCAGCGTCGAGCAGATCGCGCCCGGCAAAGCGCCGGTGCGCGAGCAGCCAGCCGATGCCGACGCCGAGCACGAGGTTGATCGCCGTCGCCCAGCCCGCGACCTTGAGCGTCAGCGCCAGCGGCACCCATGCGCCGTCCATTCAGGGCGGCGTGCCGAAGCCGTGCTTCGCCAGCACGGCGTGCGCGGCGGGCGTGAACAGGAAGTCGACGAAGCGGCGCGCGCCTGCGGCGTTGGGTGCGCCGGCGAGCGTCGCCACCGGGTAGAGGATCGGCGTGGTGGTGGACACGGTGAAGGCGATCCGCACCTTGCCCGGCATCAACGCGGCGTCGGTGGCGTAGACGAAGCCGGCATCGACCTCGCCGCGCGCCACGTAGTCGAGCGCCTGGCGCACGTTGTTGGCGCCGATCATCTTCGGCTCGATCGCGCCCCAGAGCTTGGCCGCTTCGAGCACGCCCTTCGTGTAGCGGCCCACCGGCACGCTCGCTGGCAGGCCGATGGCGATGCGTGCAACACCGGAGCGCGCGAGGTCGGGCAATGACTTCGGCGCGGCGGCGGCGGTGCCCGGCACGATCACGACCAGCGTGTTGGAGACGAAGTCCTTGCGCTGCGACGGCACGATCAGCTTTTGCGCTTGCGCCTGATCCATCGTTTCCTCGTCGGCGCTGGCAAAGACGTCTGCCGGCGCGCCCTTGGCGATCTGCTGCAGCAGCGCGCCCGAAGCGCCGAAGTTGAGTTGCAGTTTCGTGCCCGGATGCGCCGCCTCGAACGCCGGCGCGAGTTCGCGAAAGGCATTCGTCAGGCTGGCCGCGGCTTGCACCGTCACGTCGTCGGCGAGCGCTCGGCCGCCGAGCAGCGCCGCGGCCAACAGCGTCAGAAATCGCATCGCCGCCGTCATAGTCACTTGACTATAACGCTGTGCAGCCGCGCAGGAATGACGGCGCCCGCGCGATAAATCATTCGAGCGTTGACTGCAAGCGACAGCTCGCATCGCCAGTGGGGAATGTGCGGTTGCCGATCGCCGGGACGGATGGAACAAGGGCTGTCCTTCCACAGCGCAGGAGAACGTGTTGAAAACAATCCCTCTGATCTTTTCTGTCGCCGCCGCGGCCTTGTTGTTGCCCGGTTGCGCATCGATGGGCGCGCCCGGCAAACAGGTTCACAGCACGAGCGACATCTACCCGGCGATCGGGCCGTACTCGCAGATGGTGCAAGCCGGCAACCTCGTCTTTCTGTCGGGCGTGATCCCGCTCAACAAGGCGGGCAACGCGGTCGAGGGCGCAACCATCGACGAGCAGACGCGGCTGGTGCTGGCCTACATCGGCGCCAAGCTGAAGTCGCGCGGCCTGAGCTACGAGGACGTGGTGATGTCCACCGTCTACATGAAGAACCTCAACGACTTCGCGACGATGAACCGCATCTACGCGGAGTCCTTCAAGACCGCGCCGCCGGCGCGCGCCACGGTCGAAGTGGCGCGCCTGCCGCGCGATGTGTTGATTGAGATCGCGGTCGTCGCCGCGGTGAAGTGAGTCGATCCGTCCGTTCGTTTGTTCATCAGGAGGTCGCAATGTCCGAATCCCATTCCCATTCCCGTTCCGCCGACGAGTCGCGTGCGCTGCATGCGGTGCAAGAGGCAGCCGACAACGTGCGCGCCGGCCGGCGCGAGTTCTTCAAGCTGACCGGCCTGTCGGCCGCCGCGCTCGGCGCCGCCGGCCTGGCCGCGCCCGACGAGGCTGCGGCCCAAGGCCACGGCGGCCCGTACGCGCGCGAGTTCGTGCTCGAGGCGCGCAGGCTTTACATGAACGTCGGCACCACCGGCTCGACGCCGCGCGACGTGCTGCGCGAGCTGGCGCAGAACAATCGCGAGGTCGCGGCCGATCCGCTGACGAGCTTTGCCACGCAGACGCTGCGCAACACGATCGCGGCCGGCTTCGGCGCCGACCCGAACGAGATCGTGATGTCGTTCAACACCACCGACGGCATGAGCAAGATCATGGCCGGCCTGGTGTTGCCGCCGGGCAGCGAGATCATCACCACGAACATGGAGCATCCCGGCGGCAACGGGCCGATGGCGATCGCGCGCGACCGCATGGGCCTGACGCTGCGCCGCATCAACCTGCCGACCAGCGACGCGATGAGCGATGCCGAGGTGCTGCTGCGCTTCCAGCAGGCGCGCACCGCGGCGACGAAGGCCATCGTCTTCTCGTCGCCGCCGTTCCTCACCGGCGTGCGGCTCAACGAGAAGCAGCTCTGCACCTGGGCGGCGCGCGAAGGGCTGATCTCGATCGTCGACGGCGCGCACACGCCCGGCATGGTCGACCTCAACTTCCACGACATGGGCGCAGACTTCTTCGCCGGCTCCGGCCACAAGTGGCAATGCGGGCCGGGACAGACCGGCATCCTGTACGTGCGCAATGGCAACTCGCCTGCGGCCTACACGAAGACCGCGACGGTCTACAACGGCTTCGGCACGCCGACCACCGACAACGTGGTGTTGAACCTGCCCGCGTACACGAACCAGAACGCGCTGCCGCGCTTTTTCCCGACGGTGTCGGCGGCGTACAGCGGCGCGCCGGGCTCGGTGCTCGCCAACGGGGAGCGCTCGGCGAGCCAGAACGTGGCCGCCACGCTGATGTCGATCGGCAACCCGTCGTACCCAGCGCTCAAGGCGCTGCAAGAAGTCTGCTCGATGTGGGACCGCTGGGGCCGGCAGGCGATCGAGGACTACCTGGTGGCGCTGGCGCAGTACCTGCGAGCACGGCTGACCGCCGTGTGGGGCGCGCGCTGCCTGGCTGCGCCGTACGACTCGGCGACGCCGCACTTCGCGCGCGTGGGCCTGACGGCGTTCAACCCGTTCTCGCCCGGCTTCGACTTCAACGCCGACCTCACGGTGGCGCAAGCGGCCGAACAAACCGCGGCCTCGGGCGCCGCGGTGACGGCGCTGCGCGAGCAGTTCAATATCGTCGTTCGCAACACCAACTGCCCGCACAGCCTGCGCAGCAATCCGGCGTTGGCGGCAGACGCCACGACCACCGGCGCCACGACCAGCTCGCACCCGCTGCGCATCTCGACCCACCTGTTCCACGACGCGCGTGACGTTGACCGCTTGGTCAGGGCACTGCTGCAGGTCGTGCCCAGGCGCTGAAAGGACGGCTCAGAGGGAACGTGCCGGGGTCGCCTGCGCGGCCCCGGCAACGTCGTCTGCTCCATCGTCGGCTTCCTCGCCGAGAAAACCTCCGCTCTGGTGTTCCCACAGCCGCGCGTAGATGCCTCCGGCGGTGAGCAACTCGCGGTGCGTGCCTTGTTCGACGATGCGGCCCTTGTCCATCACGATCAGGCGGTCCATCGCCGCAATCGTGGACAGCCGGTGCGCGATCGCGACCACGGTCTTGCCTTGCATCAGCTTGTACAGGCTCTGCTGGATCGCGGCCTCGACTTCGCTGTCGAGCGCGCTCGTCGCTTCGTCGAGCAAGAGGATCGGCGCGTCCTTCAGCATCACGCGCGCGATGGCGATGCGCTGGCGCTGGCCGCCGGAGAGCTTGACGCCGCGTTCGCCGACATGCGCGTCGTAGCCCTTGCGGCCCTTCGGGTCGATCAGCGAGGTGATGAAGTCGGCCGCCTCGGCCTTGGTCGCCGCCGCCCGCATCTCGTCGTCGTTCGCCTCCGGGCGGCCGTAGACGATGTTGTCGCGCACCGAGCGGTGCAGCAGCGAGGTGTCCTGCGTCACCATGCCGATGCCGGCGCGCAGGCTGTCCTGCGTCACGTGCGCGATGTCCTGGCCGTCGATCAGGATGCGACCGTGCTGGATGTCGTAGAAGCGCAGCAGCAGGTTGACGACCGTGCTCTTGCCGGCGCCCGAGCGGCCGACGAGGCCGATCTTCTCGCCGGGTTTGATCGTCAGCGCGAAGTTGTCGATCACGCGCTTGCCCTGGCCGATGCCGCTGCCGTAGTGAAAGCCGACACCTTCGAAGCGCACCTCGCCGCGGCTGACTTCGAGCGGCTTCGCATCGGCCCGATCGACGACGCTGTGGTGCTTGGCCATGATGCCCATGCCGTCGGCCACCGTGCCGACATGCTCGAACAGCGACGACAGCTCCCACATGATCCAGTGCGAGATGCCGTTCAGGCGCAGCGCCATCGCGCCGGCCGCGGCCACCGCACCGACGCCGACGAGACCTTTCGACCACAACCACAGCGACAGCGCCGTCGTCGACGCCAGCAGCAGCACCGACAGCAGCTGGTTGATCTGATCGACCATCGTGACGAGGCGCATCTGCCCGTACGCCGTCTCCATGAAGTCGCCCATCGCGTTGCGCGCGTAAGCGGCTTCGCGATGCGCGTGCGAGAACAGCTTGACGGTGGCGATGTTGGTGTAGGCGTCGGTGATGCGCCCGGTCATCAGCGAGCGCGCATCGGCCTGCGCCTGCGACACCTTGGCCAGGCGCGGCACGAAGTAGCGCAGCGAGATCAGGTACAGGCCGAGCCAGCACAGGAAGGGCGCGAGCAGCCAGGCATCGAAGCCGGCGAGCACGCCGATCAGCGTGGCGAAGTAGACGATGACGTAGATCAGGATGTCGGCGCCGATCATCCAGACGTCGCGCACCGCGAGCGCGGTCTGCATCAGCTTGGTCGAGATGCGGCCAGCGAACTCGTCCTGATAGAAGCTCATGCTCTGGCCGAGCAGCAGGCGGTGGAACTGCCAGCGCAGGCGCATCGGGAAGTTGCCGGCCATGGTGTTGAAGCGCAGCAGCGCCCAGCCGAGCGTGATGACCATGCTCGCCGCGAGGGCGATGCCGAGCCACATCAGCGTGTCGCCATGCACCTGCCACAGCTCGGCCGGTTTCACGGCAGCCAGCCAATCGACGATGCGGCCGAGAAAGGCGAACAGCAGCGCTTCGAAGGCGCCGATGCTCGCCGCCAGCAAGGTCATCAGCAACAGATGCGGCCGCAGGCCCCGCGTGCAGGCCCACAAGAAGGGCAGCAGCTTGTCGGGCCACGGCCGGACCGCGTCGTTCGGGTACGCGGCGACGAGGCGCTCGAAGAAAGCAAAAACCGACACAGCAGGTTCTCGTGAAAAAGGGCGCAAGGGTAGCGCAGATGGGGGGCGTTCCGCGCCCAGTTGTCACGCTGATGTCATGGTGCGGCGCGCACAATGCAGGCTCTTCAAGCGACAAACCGACCGCACCATTGGGCGGAACCCCGGAACCCGTCACCGGCGCCGAAGACCCAAGGCCACTCAACGTGGCCTTTTGTATTTCTACAGCTTCATTTCCAGCCGCAACTGCGTGTTGACGAACGAGCGCGTCGTCGTGCGGTTGGCTTCGGTGACCGTGCCGCTGTCGACGATGGTCGTCGCCGACGTGTCGGGCGCGAGCGAATTCGACAACGACAGCCGCAGCTTCAGCGCCGGGCTGAAGGTCCACAGCGCATAGGCATCGAGCACGGTCTTTTGCGACTGCAAGATCACGCGGTCCGCTTCGAGCCGCGTGCGGTAGCCCGGCGTGTGATTGACGTTGCCGCCAACCGTCAACGGCAGGCCGCGAAAACGATGGTCGGCGCCGACGTTGGCCGTGCCGCCGGGCTGTTCGGCCAGGCGGTTGTTCGGGCCGGGCACGGCATCGACGCGCGAGCGGAAGACCGATGCGTTGGCGCGGATCTCGGTGCGCGGGCCGTCGTCGATCAGTTGGTCCAAACGAAACTTGGCCTCCAGCTCGATGCCTTGCGTCGTTGCCTTGCCGATGTTCTGTGGACGCGCCACATAACGTTGCTGGCCGGGTGACCAGCTCACGTCTTCGAGTGCGACCACGTTGCGGATCAGATCGTCGATACGCCGGTGAAACAAGTTGACCGAAAGCACGCCGCCCTCGGCGAGGTAGCGCTCGACGGCGATGTCGATGCCGATCGCCACCTCGGGCTTCAGCGACACGTTGCCGGCGCTGTCGGCGGTGAGCTCGCTGTTGATGCCGGGCGCCGGGTCGGTGCGGTTGACCGAGGGCCTGCCGATCAACTGGCCGAGGTTCGGCGAGCGGTAGCTGCGCGTCAGGCTGGCGCGCAGCTGGTCGCGTGAGGCGGCGTCGAACTTCCACACCGTGTGCAGCAGCGGCGTGGCGACACGGCTGGTGTTGCTGTCGATGATGCCGTTGGCGCCTTCGCCTTCGGTGGCGATGCCTTCGACGCGCAGCCCGGCGTGCACGGCCCAGCGCGGGCTGATGGCCCACTCGTCCTGGCCGTAGAGCGCGTAGCGCCGCGTTGCGGCTTCGAGGTTGTCGCCGAACTCGGTGAGCTGCGGCACGCCGTCGATCAGCGTCGTTCTGCCGTCGCTGCGCCGGTTGCGTTCGAACTCGAGGCCGCCGACCAGCTGGTGGCCCTCGCCGACGAGTTGCGATGCTTTCAGGCCGAGCGTGTGGCTGCGATCGCGGTTGTCTGTGCTCTCGTCGATTCGTCGCAGCGTCGCACCGCCTTCGTCGAAGTCGCGCCGCGCGCTGTCGCCTCGCGAGTGGCTGCGGCTGATGCCGGCGCGCCACTCCAGCCGTGGGCCGCCGCTGCCCAGGCGCTGATTGACGTTGGCGTTTAAGCGCTGCAGGGTGAAGCGGCCGTCGCTGTCGATCTGGTTGCTGGCGTAGTCGAGCGGCGCGTTGGTCAGGGTGCCGCGGCTCGTCGTGTCGGTGCGGCTGGCAATCAGCAGCGGCGACAGCAACAAACTCTCGCCGGCGTCGCCACGCCATTGCAGTCGCGCCGCGGCGTGCAGACCGGCGCGCTGGTTGACGCTGCGCGACGTGCCGTCGCGTTCGAGCACGACGCCGCCGCTGTCGTTGTCGACATCGGTGCGCCGCGATGTGCTCTGGTTGACGAAGTTGCGCCGCGACAGCGACAGCGAACTGCTCGCCACCCAGTTGCCGCCGATGCTGTCGTTGCGCGTCCAGGCCAGGCCGCCCGAGACCTCGCCGCCTTCGTCCTGCACGTCGACGTTGACGTCGTTGACTCGTCGGCGAAAGCTTTCGCGCAGCACGATGTTGATCGTGCCGGCGATCGCGCGCGCGCCGGTTTCGGCTGTCGGCGCGCGCAGGATCTCGATGCGTTCGATCTGCTCCGGCGGGATCGCGTCGAGCGAGAACCCAGGCGCGATGCGCTCGCCGTCGACGAGGATCTGCGTGAAGCCGCCGCCCATGCCGCGCAGCCGCGGGTTGCCGCCGCGGCCCGGCGCGCCGGGGACCGTCACGCCCGGCAGGCGCTTCAGGATTTCGAGCGTGTTGCTGTCGCCGAAGCGCTCGATCTCGTCGCGGCCGATGACGATCTTGGCGGCCGTGGATCGGCGGCGTTGATCGGTGTCGCTGCCGCGGTCGCCGGTGATTTCGATGCGCTGTGCTGGAGCAGGCGCAGGTGTGGGTGCCGGCTCGGGCGTTTGCGCATGCGCGCCGGGCCAGATCAGGGCGAGCATGCACAAGCGTGCGTGGAGGCAGGGCATCGCGCACGATTGTGGGCGACGCGCGTAAAGCCTGCGTGAAGCACGACGCGGCGCAGCGGGCCGCAGCCGCGCCCGGCAAGAAACCGTCAGGGCCGCTTGATCTCGCCGACGATCTCGTCGGCCAAGGCGTAGATCTGCTTGGGCGTCATCGCCGAAAACACGCCGCCCCAGGCGCTCGAGCTCGTGTTGTAGGCGCGGTCGCCGTAGAGCTTGCCGGTGGCGAGGTCGCGGAATTCGACCTTCGAGTCGATGTAGGCGTTGCCGCTGAAGACGCCCAACGCAATCCGTCGGCCCACGGTCACGTGGCGGTAGTCGTTGATGCGCACGACGACGAGCGTGCCTTGTTCGCCGGTGGCCTTGGCGTCGCTGTCCTGCGTCGCGAAGCTCATGCCCTTGCCGGTGGCCTGCTCTTTGGTGATGTCGATCCATTCTTTCTTGAAATCCGACCAGCCGGTGTCGGTGGCGGCGAGCTTCGGGTCGAGCTGCATGTTGAGCACCAGCCGGTTGCCTGCGTCGGCGGGGATCTTCATCGACGCTTGTTGTTGTGGTGCTGGCGCGCCGGCTTCCGCGCTCGGCGTCTTGCGCTCGACGGAGGCAGCGCAGCCACCGAGGGTCAGTGCGGCAGCCGCGAGCAGGGTGGTGATGCGAACAGACATACAAAGCTCCGATGGGGATGCGACGCCGATTCAGCGCGTGCGCATTCTGCCGGGGCCGGCCCGCACCCGAATGCCGCAATTTCGTGCGTCCCGCCCACAATCACCGCATGAAGGCGTTGCCGTGCCTGTACGAAGACCCGTGGCTGATCGCCATCGACAAGCCCGCCGGCTTGCTCGCCGTGCCCGGCCGCGGCGAAGCTCACCGCGATTGCGTCGCGGCGCGAGTGCAGGCCGAAGCGGCCGATGCGCTCGTCGTGCACCGGCTCGACCAGGCCACCTCGGGCGTGATGTTGTTCGGCCGTGGCCCAGCGATGCAGCGCGCGTTGTCGATCGCCTTTGCCGAGCGCCGCGTCGCCAAGCGCTATGAAGCCATCGTGCAGGGCCTCGTCGAGGACGGCGAGGGCGAGATCGATCTGCCGCTGCTCGCCGACTGGCCTAACCGGCCGCGGCAGCAGGTCGATCGCGAGCACGGAAAAGCTTCGTTGACGCGCTGGCGCGTGCTCGCGCGCGACGCGGCATCGCAGACATCGCGCCTGCAATTGGAGCCCGTCACCGGCCGCTCGCACCAGTTGCGCGTGCACCTCGCAGCGATCGGCCACGCGATCGTTGGCGACACGCTCTATGCGCCGGGAGACAGCGCGCCGCGGCTGCTGCTGCACGCCTGCGAGCTGCGCTTGCCGCATCCGACCGAGGCGCGCACACTCGTCATCACGAGCCCGCTGCCGTTCTGAGTGCCCCCAGACCTGCCGCTTCGCGTCAGGCCCCCCCGAGGGGGGTCAGGGAAACTTGGGAGCGGCCCGGCGTTTCCTTGAGAGCGGAACTCGATTCGCCGTCACCACTCGCAACACGATGCACACCTCATTCAACCGCCGCCGCAGCTTGCGCTTCGTCGCCAGCGCCGCCCTGATTGCCTTGCCGGTTCTGCACCTGCGCGCAGCCACGCACAGCGGCCCACGTCGCGTCACGCCCCGCCAAACCGAAGGCCCGTTCTACCCCGAGGCGTTGCCCGCCGACAGCGACGCCGATCTGCTGGCCAACGGCACGCTGCGCTACGGCAAAGGCCAGGCGGCCTGGGTCGAAGGCACGCTGACCGACAGCGACGGCCGCGCCATCAGCGGCGCGTCGATCGAGATCTGGCAGTGCGACCAGGACGGCCACTACCACCACCCGCGCGACGGCGGCAACGCCGACCCGGCCTTCCAGGGTTTCGGACGGATCAGCGTCGATGC
>CADEEN010000036.1 GCA_902826345.1 uncultured Burkholderiales bacterium
GTGCCGTCGAGCTTTCGCATCATGCGCCAGGTGCTCGACCGGCTCGAAGACAGCGCCAGCGGCGAGCTGCTGCCGCCGAGTTTTCATTGCGACGTGCCGGCCAGCCGCTTCAAGGAAGCGCAGGCGGCCGGCGCGATCCTGAAGGACGAGGTCTACAAGCGCTTCCCCTGGGCCTGCGGCGCCGACGGCGCGCTGGCCTTGCCGACGACGACCGACCCGGCGCAGGCGCTGATCAACCGCACCTGGAAGCCGACGCTGTCGGTCACCGGCGTCGATGGCTTTCCCGAGATGACGAGCGCCGGCAATGTGCTGCGGCCCTACACCGCGTTCAAGTTGAGCCTGCGCTTGCCGCCGCTGGTCGATGGCCACGAGGCATCGATGAAGCTGAAGCAACTGCTCGAGGACAACGCGCCGTACAACGCCAAGGTGACCTTCCATCCCGACGGCCGCGCCGGCCAGCTCGGCGCCACCGGCTGGAGCGCGCCCGAGATCGCACCGTGGCTGCACGATGCGCTCGACGACGCCAGCAAGGCGCAGTTCGGCGCGCCGGTCGGCTTCATCGGCCAGGGCGGCACGATCCCGCTAATGAGCATGCTGGCCAAAGGTTTTCCGAAGGCGCAGATGATGGTCTGCGGCGTGCTCGGGCCGAAGAGCAATGCGCATGGGCCGAACGAGTTCCTGCACGTGCCGTACGGCAAGAAGCTGACGGCGAGCGTGGCGCAGGTGATGGCGGCGTGTCCTTGACCGGCACGTCGTCGTGCCCCTTGTGCCGCGGCGAAGGGCGGCACGCGAGGACAATGCCGGTCGATGCAAAAACCTTCAAGCCCACGGCGCACGGTGATGTCCACCAATGCCGCGGCTGTGGCTTCGACTACATCGCACCGCGGCCGACGCCAGACGAGACGGCCGGCTTCTACGACATCGGCGGCTACTACACACAGGGCGGGGACTTCGGCCGGCCGCCGCCGGTGCCGACGCCGGGTTTTCTGTCGCGGCTGCGCAATCACCTGGCGTGGCGCGTTGACCGAAGCGACGCCCTGATCGACGTCATCACGCGACGCCTGCCGCGCGGCGCGGCAATCGTCGACATCGGCAGCGGCGACGGCTCGCAACTGGCGCTGCTCGCCGCGCGCGGCTTTCGCATGACCGGCGTCGAGCGCGACACGAAGAGCGTGTCGCTGCAAGGCGAGCACACGCAGGTCTTCGAGGGCTCGGCCGAAGCGCTGCCCGAGCAACTGCCGCGCGCCGGATTCGACGCGGTGATGTTCAAGCAGGTGCTCGAACACCTGGTCGACCCGGTGGCCGCGTTGCGCAATGCCGCGCAGCTTCTCCAGCCCGGCGGCGTGATGTTCATCGAAGTGCCGAACAACGACAGCGCGATCGCGCGGCAGTCGGGCCTGTCGTGGGAGCACATGGACGTGCCGCGACACATCAACTTCTTCACCGAAGACACGCTGCGCGCCACCGCCACCCTCGCCGGCCTGGTCGTCGAGGGCCCGTTCTTCTGCGAATACTGCCGCTACTTCTCCGACGAGTACATCGCCCTCGAGCAGCGCATCTTCGACCACCTCGGCGGCGCCGGTCCCGCGCTGCGCAACTCGCCATCGCGCGCGTGGCGGTTGCTGGCGAAGACGGCGGGCGCGCCGCGACGGATCAAGTACGACTGCGTCGGCGTCGTTGCGGTCAAGCCGGGCTGATCAGACGCGCGGCCGCAAAGCGCCGCGCAGCACCTCGGCCGCTCCTATACGGCTAGGCGGCACGGGCGAAATCCATCACCCAGTTGGTTTCCCAGGACAGCCCGCCGTCGATGGAAAACGCCTGCTGCCAGCGGCACGACTGGGGCGTGATGTCGGTCCAGAGGAAGCGCACACGGATCGGCGGGCCACTGAAATCCTCGTCGGCGTAGAAAGCGCCGTTGCCGTCGCCGTCGAAGCCGCCGCGCATCGGCGCGTCGATGCGGTGCGGGTCGCGGCCATCGAGCCACCAGATCGCCCACTGCCCGGAGGCCGGATCGTAGGAGCGCAGCGTCACGGCGCGGTAGGTGCCGGCGGGCAGCTCGATGACGTTGTCGTCGATCGTGCCGTGGCCATTCATCAACAACCGCAGCTCCGACGTGCCGCCGAAACACTCCCACTCCGTGCAGCCGATCAGTCGCTGCTTGAGGCGGCGATGCCGCACATGCCAGCGGCCGACGAGGAAATCGAAATCGGAGATGCGGGTGTCGGTGCGTTTCATGCTCGGTACTCTGCACGACAATACCTGTCATTGACTGTCATGTATTGCGGGTCCGAATCGTTTCATGCGCTCGAGCCGGTTGTTGTCGATCCAGATGCTGCTGCAATCGCGCGGCCGTATGAGTGCCACGGCGCTGGCTGCGGCGCTGGAAGTCTCGGTCCGCACCCTGTACCGCGATGTCGATGCGCTCAGCGCCGCCGGCGTGCCGATCTACGCCGAGCGCGGCCGCGCCGGCGGCTTCGAGTTGATGGCCGGCTGGCAAACCACGCTCACCGGCTTGACACCGGCCGAAGCGCAGGCGGTGTTCCTCGGTGGCCTGCCCGGCCCGGCCACCCAACTGGGCCTCGGCCGCGAGGTCGAGAGCGCGCGCCTGAAGCTGCTGACCGCGCTGCCCGCGGCATGGCGCGACGACGCGCAGCGCATCAGCGCGCGGCTGCATCTCGACCCGTTGGAGTGGTACCGCGACAGCGACGCCGTGCCGCACCTCGCCGCCGTGGCGGACGCGGTGTGGAGCGAGCGGCAATTGACCCTGCGCTATCGGAGCTGGAGGGGCGCATCGCGGCGCACGGTCGATCCGCTGGGCTTGGTGCTGAAGGCCGGCGTCTGGTATCTCGTTGCCGCGGCCGAAGGCCAGGCGCGCACGTTTCGCATCTCCAACATCGCTGACGCGGACGTCCTGAACTCACGCGCGCGCAAGCCGCGCAAGGCGTTCGACCTCGCGACCTATTGGCACGACGCGATGCAACGCTTCGAGCGCGAGCTCTACACGGGGCAGGCCACGGTGCTGGCGAGCAGCGCGGGCCTGGTGCAATTGCGCGCGCTCAACAGCGCGGTGGCTCAGGCGGTCGACGCCGCCGCAGCGCAGCGCGACGGCAGGCGCACGCGCTTGCGCATTCCGATCGAGTCGGCCGAGCAGGCCACGACGCAGTTGCTGCGGCTGGCGCCGGCGGTGGAAGTGATTGCGCCGAAGGCGCTGCGCGCGTCGATTGCCGAGCGCGTGCGGCAGATCGGCCGTGTCTACGGCGTCAATCGACCTTCGCGCCCGACGCCTTGACGACCTTGGCCCACTTCGCCGTCTCGGCGGCGACGTGGCGCACGAACTCGGCGCTGGTCATGCCGCTGGGCACGGCGCCCTGCGATTGCAGACGTTCCTTCAGCGCCGGCGCGCCGAGCGCCTTCGCGGTTTCGGCCTGCACGCGGTTGACGATGTCCGCCGGCGTGCCGGCCGGCGCCAGCAGGCCGAACCAGGAACTCGCTTCGAAGCCCTTCAGCGCCGGGCCGCCGGCCTCTTCGACCGTCGGCAACTCGGGCAGCGCGGCCGAGCGTGCGCTGCTCGTCACGGCCAGCGCCTTCAAGCGGCCGGACCTGATGTGCGGCAGCGCCGAAGGCAGGTTGTCGAACATCAGGTCGGTGTTGCCGGCGATGAGGTCGATCAGCGCCGGGTTCGAGCCGCCGTACGGCAGGTGCAGCATGAAGGTGCCGGTCATCGACTTGAACAACTCGCCGGCGAGGTGGATCGAGGTGCCGTTGCCCGAACTCGCCATGTTCAGCTTGCCCGGGCGCTGGCGCGCGAACGCGATCAGAGTGGCGACGCTGTCGATGCCGTTCTGCTGCGCATGCACCGGGTTCATCACCAGCACGGTGGGCACACCGGCGACCAGCGTCACCAGCGTGAAGTCCTTGCCGTGCTCGGAAGGCATCTTCGCGTACAGCGCCGGGTTGATGGCGTGCGTGCCGACCGTGCCCATGAGGAAGGTGTGGCCGTCGGGCGCGGCCTTGGCGACGTCGGCGGCGCCGTTGTTGCCGCCGGCGCCGGGCTTGTTCTCCACCACCACCGGCTGGCCGAAGGCGCGTTGCAACTCCGGCGCGAGGGCGCGGGCGAGGATGTCGGTGGTGCCGCCGGCGGCGAACGGCACGACGATGCGCACGGCTCTGCTCGGCCAGGCGGCCTGAGCGCGGGCCGCCAGCGGCGCGGCGAGCAGGGCAAAGGCGAGTTGGCGGCGTGAGGGCATGGCAGGCGCTCCGGTGGTGGGTCGCAGTCTAGTCAGCCGGTGACGCCATGCCGACCGGGGAAGCCCGGTGGCACGCAAGGCCGAGTGCGCGAACACTGTGGCATCGCCTCCAGGAGATTGCGCCATGCACCGCCGCCATGCCCTCGCCGCCGCCGCTTCGTTGATCGCCGCGCCCACCTTGCGTGCCCAAACCGCGTGGCCGAGCCAGCCCGTCAAGCTGCTCGTCGCCTTCCCCGCCGGCGGACCGACCGACATCACGATGCGCGTGCTGGCCGACAACGCGGCCAAGCTGATCGGTCAAACGGTCGTGATCGAGAACAAGCCCGGCGCGGGCGGCACCCTGCCGGCCCAGCAACTGCAACAGAGCAAGCCCGACGGCTACACGCTGGCGCAGATTCCGCTGGGCGCGTTCCGCCTGCCCTACACCACCAAGATCACCTGGGACCCGGTCCAGGACATCAGCTACATCCTGGGCATCACCGGCTATGCCTTCGGCATCGTCGTGCCGGCCGATGGGCCGCTCAAGCAGTGGAGCGATTTCGTCGCCTACGCCAAGGCCCATCCAGGCAAGTTGGCCTACGGCTCGACCGGCGTGCTGACCAGTCCGCACCTGACGATGGAAGACATCGCGCAGCGCCTGGGCCTGGCGCTGAACCACATTCCGTACAAGGGCAGCGCCGACCTGATGCAGTCGCTGCTCGGCGGGCAGTTGATGGCAGCGGCCGACTCCACCGGCTTTGCACCGCATGTGGCAAGCGGCAAGCTGCGCGTGCTCAACACCTGGGGCGAGCAGCGCCTGGCGAAGTTTCCCGACGTGCCGACGTTGAAGGAGCTCGGCATCCCGCTGGTGCAGGCCTCGCCTTACGGCCTGGGCGGACCCAAGGGCATGGAGCCGGCGCTGGTGCAGCGCATCCACGACGCCTTCAAGCAGGCAATGGAAGCGCCGAGTCACGTCGAGGCGTTGGCGAAGTACGACCAGCTGTTGATGCCGATGGACCCGGCGCAATACACGCGCTTTGCGGAAGATACGTTCCGGCGCGAGAAGGTGCTGGTGGACAAGCTGGGGCTGGCCAAGCCGTCGTGATGCCACGACCGGACCTTCGAAGGTCCGTGGCGGGTGATCGTTGGCAGAAAAAAGACGGGGAGCGGGACGTGTGTTGGCGCCGATGCGCTCTCCTCACCAGCGCCGCGCCCGCCCCCCTTGGACGTCAACCTTGGGTCCGAAACCTTCGAGTGACGTTTGCGGGCTTGTTCTTGTTCTCGTTCTTGGAGATCAGCCGCGCTTGAAGAAAAAGCAAAGTTGCGCCGGCGAGTGTGCCGACTGCAGCACGCGCGGTGGCGTGACGGACTTGGCGGCGGCCGGTTTTTGTGTGTTCGCAGATGCTGCGGCGGCAGCGGCCAGGGCCATTGCGGCCGCGGCGGATTTGGCGATCGGGCGTGATTGCAGGACCATGCTGTGCTCCTCGTCTTTCAGTCGGCCGCCAGCGCGTGCGCAGCGCGGCCGATCCATTGCGACAGGTCGGCGCCGGAAGGCAAGCGCGCCGCGCCACTCGAAAGACGCAGCAGCGACGACGACCCCCGCGGCGTGCGCGCGGTCGCAGCGCGAAGGCGTTGCGGCGTGAGCAGCGGGCGGGTGGCGTTGGGTCGCATGACAGGTCTTTCGTTTCGGGGTGTTGTCGTCGTGGAGAGCACGGTGCCTTGCGGGCACACGACGAAAGTGCAGCTTCCGTGCCAAGGCCGGCCAGGCGAGGCACCGTGAGGTCGATCACGAAGCACTGCGCGCGTGCGAACGCAGCGCGTGCGGCGCACAACATCGCGATACAACGCGATCAGCTTTGGACAGTGTTTGCGCGGGTGTCGGCGCTGTCGAGGAGATGTTCGGGCCAGCGCCGGGCCGCTCCCAAGCGTCCGGCCCGAGCCCTCCCCTCGGGGGAGTGCCCGCTACAGCGGGCGGGGGGCAGACACGTATCCGCGAGGAATCGCCGCCAGCAGCCGCTGCGTGTAGGCCTCGCGCGGCGCGGCCAGGATCTGCGCCGCACTCGCCTGCTCGACGACGACGCCGTCCTTCATCACCAGCACCTCGTCGCTGATGAAGCGCACGACGGCGAGGTCGTGGCTGATGAAGACATAGGCCAGGCCGAATTCGTCCTGCAGGTCTTTCAGCAGGTTCAGCACCTGCGCCTGCACCGAGACGTCGAGCGCGCTCACGGCTTCGTCGAGCACCAGCACTTCCGGGTTCAACGTCAGCGCACGCGCGATGGCGATGCGCTGGCGCTGGCCGCCGGAGAACTCGTGCGGGTACTTGGCCGTTGCGCTGCCGTCGAGGCCGACCTTGGCGAGCAGCGCCCGTGCTTTCTCCTCACGCGCCGCGGTCGAGTCGCCGATGCGGTGGATCGTCATCGGCTCCAACAGCGTCTGGCCGATCGTGAAGCGCGGGTTCAGGCTGGCGTACGGGTTCTGGAAGACGACCTGGATGCGGCGGCGCATCGGCTGGCGCTCGGCATCCGACAGCGTCAGCAGGTTCTTGCCGCCGAAGATCGCCTCGCCGGACATCGGGCCGGTGTTGCTCTCGTGCAGACGCAGCAACGACAGGCCCATCGTCGTCTTGCCCGAACCCGATTCGCCGACGACGCCGAGCGTGTGGCCCTTCTTCAACTGGAACGTGACGTTCTGCACGGCCTTGAATTCGCGCCGGCCGAACAGGCCTTCCTTGATCCAGAAGCTCTTGTTCAGGCCGCGGACTGAGAGCACTACCGGCGCGTTCGGGTCTTTCGGTTTGCCATGCTCCTGCATCTTGCGCCCGGCGATGTGATCGTCGATCACCGTCAGGCGCGCCTGGTTCTGCGTCAGGCTCGGACGGCAGGCCAGCAGCGCCTGCGTGTACGCGTCCTTCGGCGACGCGAAGATGCCCGCCACCGGGCCTTGCTCGCGCAGGATGCCGTGGCGCATCACCAGCACCTCGTCGGCAATCTCGCCGACCAAGCCGAGGTCATGGCTGATGAAGAGCACGCTCATGCGATGCTTTTCCTGGATGCGCGCGATCAGCTCCAGGATCTGGCGCTGGATCGTCACGTCGAGCGCGGTGGTCGGCTCGTCGGCGATCAGCAGCTTGGGCTCGCAGGCCAGCGCCATCGCGATCATCACGCGCTGCTGCTGGCCGCCGGAGAGTTCGTGCGGGTAGGCATTCAAGCGCCGCTTCGGCTCGGGCATGCCGACCTCGACCAGGCATTGTTCGGCGCGCTCCAATGCCGCGCGCTTGCCCATCTTCATGTGCTTGATCAGCGGCTCGATGAGTTGATCGCCGACGGTGAACACCGGGTTCAGCGACTGCATCGGGTCCTGGAACACGCACGCGATTTCCTTGCCGCGCAGGTGCTGCAGTTGTTCGAGCGCCGTCTGCAGCAGGTCTTTGCCGTTCCACAAAATCTTGCCGCTGCGCTCGGCGTTGTCGGGCAGCAGGTTCAGGATCGACATCGCCGTCACGCTTTTGCCGGAACCCGATTCGCCGACGAGCGCGACGGTCGTGTTCTCGGCGATGTCGAACGACACGCCCTTGACCGCCTCGGCACGCTGCATCACACCGTTCACCTTGCCCATGCGGAAGGCGACGCGCAGGTCCTGGATGGAGAGCAGCGTCATTCGAGCCCCCGCAATTTCGGATCGAGCGCGTCGCGCAGCGCATCGGTCATCAACGAGAACGCGGTGACGAACACCGCCATGAACAGCGTCGCTGCGGCGAGCTGCCACCAGTGGCCGAGGATCAGCTCGCTCTGCGCTTCGGCCAGCATCGTGCCCCAGGACACGTCGTCGACGCCGACGCCGAGGCCCAAGTAAGACAGGACCACCTCGTACTTGATAAAGCTGACGACCAGGATGCTCATGCGCACCAGCACGACGTGGCTGACGTTGGGCAGGATGTGCGTGAAGATGCGGCTCCACACCGACGCGCCGATGGCTTCGGCCGAGCGCACGTACTCGCGGCTGCGGTGCTTGATGAACTCGGCGCGCACTTGCCGGTACAAGCCCGACCAGCCGGTGAGGCCGAGGATCAGCACTACGGTGCCGATGCCGCGGCCGAAGACCGCGGCAAAGGCGAAGATCAGCAGGATGCCGGGGATGGCTTCGAAGACGTTGTAGAGCCACTCCAGAAAATCACCCACCTTGCCGCCGAAGAAGCCCGACAGCGCACCGAGCAAGGTGCCGATCAGCGTGGCCACCAGCGCGGCCATGACGCCGACGAAGACCGAGACCTGTGTGCCTTTGACCGCCTTCGACCAGACGTCACGGCCGAAGCGGTCGCCGCCCATCGGCAGCGTCTCGGCCTTGACCACCTCTTCGGTCTTGAACTTGGCGGCGCGCTCATCCCACTCCTTGTACTTCGGCGCGAGTGGGTCGATCGCCGACAGATCGACGTTCGGGCCCTTCGGCACCTCGATCGCGCCGATGGCCTCCGGCGGCCGTGGGCCGATGAACGTCGGCGGCGCATTGGCCACGCCGACCTCCTTCTGCCAGTTCTTGGCGACGAAGCCCAAAGCGGCAAACAGGATCAGCAGCAGGAAGGCGATGACGATCACGGCCGACACCATGCCGACGCGGTCGCGCTTGAAGCGCAGCCACGCCGAGTGCCAGACGCCTTCGCTGCGCTCGATGGGCGCGGCGACGGCGCCGTTGTGCAGCACTGCGCTCATTTCAGAACCACCCGCGGATCGACAAACTTGAACATCACGTCGACGATCAGGTTGATCAGCATCGTGATCGCCGCCAGGTACACCGTCACCGCCTGAATCACCGGGTAGTCGCTGCGATTGACCGCCAGCAGCACCTCGCGGCCGAGGCCCGGAATCGAGAAGAAGACCTCGATCAGGAACGCGCCGACGAAGATGCTCGGCAACTGCAGCCCGATGTTGGTCAGGATCGGGATCATCGCGTTGCGCAGCACGTGCTTGAACAAAATCACGTTCTCGGTCAGGCCCTTGGCGCGCGCGGTGCGCACGTAGTCGTGGCCGAGTTCGTCGAGGAAGAACGTGCGGTACAGCCGCGTCTGCGGCGCCAGGCCGACCATCACCGCCAGCAGCACCGGCAGCGGGGCGTAGGTGACGAGGTTGGTCCAGACGCTGTCGCTCCAGCCCTGCACTGGGAACCAGCCGAGTTGGAAACCGAACAGGTACTGGCCGACGATGATGTAGACCAGGAAGCTGATCGACAGCGCGATCGTCGTGATGATCATGATCGTGCGATCGGCCAGCGTGCCGCGGCGGTAGGCCACCCACATCGCGATCGGCAGCGCCAGCAACACGTCGAGGACGAGGATCGGGATCATCACCGTCAGCGTGGCCGGCAGGCGCGAGGCGAACAGGCTGGCCACCGATTCATTCGTCGCCCAGCTCTTGCCCCAGTCGAAGGTGACGATGTTCTTGAGATAAATGCCGAGTTGCGTCCACCACGGCTTGTCCAGGCCGAGCGTCTGCTGGATGGCCGCGATCTGCTCGGGCGTGGCGTTCAAGCCGCCGAGAATTTCCGCAGGGTCGCTGCCGAAATACTTGAAGAGAAAGAACACCAGCAGCACCGCGCCGAGCAGGGTCGGCACCATTTGCCACAGGCGCCGGATCAGGTAGGCCGCCATATTGAGTCAGCCCCTTGTGGAGGCCTGCAAAAGACGCGCGAGTGTAGGGCGCGGCCGGACGCGGGTTCACCCGCATTTGCCCGCGCTGCTCCGGGGTTTGGCGTCTCGATAGACTCCCACGCTTGTCGACGCTCCCACCCGAGCCATGAAAACTTCCCTGCTGCTGGCACTGGCCACGAGCCTCGTGCTGGCGTGCGGCAGCGCCGCGGCGCAGGCGCCGAAGAAGGTGCTGCGCTATGCGTTCCCGATCGCCGAGACCGGCTTCGACCCGGCGCAGATTTCCGATCTGTACTCGCGCACCGTGGCCTCGAACATCTTCGAGGCACCGCTGACCTACGACTACCTGGCGCGGCCGGCGAAGTTCAAGCCGCAGACGGCCGCCGCACTGCCTGAGATCAGCGACGACGGCAAGCGTTTCGTCTTTCGCATCCGCCCGGGCATCTATTTCGCCGACGACCCGGTCTTCAAAGGGCAAAAGCGAGAGCTGACCGCCGCCGACTACGTCTACAGCATCAAGCGCCACTACGACCCGAAGTTCAAGAGCCCCAGCCTGTTCCAGTTGGAGAACGCGAAGATCGTCGGCCTGTCGGAGTTGCGCAAGAAGGTGATCGCCGACAAGACGCCCTTCCCCTACGACACCGAGGTCGAGGGCCTGCGAACGCTCGACCGCTACAGCTTCGAAGTCCGTTTGGCGCAACCGTCGCCACGCCTGCACTACGCCTTCGCCGAAGGCGGGGTGATGGGCGCCGTGGCACGCGAAGTGATCGAGGCCTATGCGGGCAGGGAAATGGAGCATCCGGTGGGCACCGGGCCGTTTCGCCTGACGGAGTGGCGGCGCAGCGCCAAGATCGTGCTCGAGCGCAACCCGAACTACCGCGACGACCCGTACGACGAACAAGCCGCGGCCACCGACGCGAGTGCACAGGCGATCGCCGGCCGGCTGGCCAACAAACGCGTGCCGCTGGTCGATCGGGTCGAGATCAGCATCATCGAAGAGACGCAGCCGCGCTGGCTGGCTTTCCTGAACGGCGATCACGACATGATCGACCGCCTGCCCAACGAGTTCGCGGCCATCGCCATACCGAACAACAAGATGGCGCCCAACCTGGCCAAGCAGGGCATCCGCATGGAGCGGGTGCCGCTGGTCGATTCGACGTTGGTCTATTTCGGCATGGAGCATCCGGTGGTCGGCGGCTACACGCCCGAGCGTGTGGCGCTGCGCCGCGCGATCGCGCTGGCCTACGACAACGAGCGCGAAATCACGGTGCTGCGCCGCGGCCAGGCGATGCCGGCGCAAAGCATCATCCCGCCGCTGCTGTCGGGCTACGACCCGAAGCTGAAGACCGAGATGAGCGAGTACGACGTGCCGCGCGCCAAGGCCCTGCTCGATCTGTATGGCTATGTCGACAAAAACGGCGACGGCTGGCGCGACCTTCCCGACGGCTCGCCGCTGCTGCTGCAGTACGCGTCGCAACCCGACCAGCTGTCGCGCACGCAGCAGGACCTGTGGCAGAAGGCGATGAACGCGGTCAACGTGCGCATCGAGTTCCCCATCGCCAAGTGGCCCGAGCAGTTGAAGCAAAGCCGCGCCGGCAAGTTGATGATGTGGGGCGTGGCCTGGGGCGGCGTCAGTCCGGACGGCCAGTACTTCCTCGACCTGCTCTACGGCCCGAACAAAGGCCAGGCCAACCACTCGCGTTTCGACCTACCGGCTTTCAATGCGCTGTACGAGCGCATCGCGGTGATGCCCGACGGTGCCGAGCGCGAGGCGCTGATGCGTGATGCCAAGCAGCTCGCCATCGTCTACATGCCCTACAAGGTGAGCGCGCACCGCATCGCCACCGACCTCTTGCAGCCACAACTCGTCGGCTACAAGCGCCATCCCTTCTTGCGCGATTGGTGGCGCTACGTGGACATCGAGTCGCCACAGCCGCAATGACGACGACGCTGAAGCCCGGCTTCCTGCGCGTCGCCGGCGCGCTCGTGCTGGGCGCGGCGCTGGCGGCCGCCGGCGCGTCGGCGCAGCCCATCGCAGCCGCCAACGGAGACGCGAAGAAAGTGCTGCGCTACTCGTTTCGCGTCGCCGAGTCGAGCTTCGACCCGGCGCAGATCACCGACCTGTATTCGCGCACCGTCGTCGCCGGCATCTTCGAAGCGCCGCTCGAATGGGAGTTCCTGGCCCGCCCGGCGCGCATGCGCACCAACACCGCGGCGGCCATGCCCGAGGTCAGCGCCGATTTCAAGACCTTCACCTTTCGCATCAAGCCAGGCATTCACTTTGCCGACGATCCGGCGTTCAAGGGCGAGAAGCGCGAGCTGACGGCGCAGGACTACGTGTACTCGATCAAACGCCACTACGACCCGCGCTGGAAGAGCGGCAATCTCTATCTGTTGGAGAACTTCAAGATCGTCGGCCTGTCCGAGCTGCGCAAGGAGTTGATCGACGCCAAGAAGCCGTTCGACTACGACCGCGACGTCGAAGGGCTGCGCGCGCTCGACCGCTACACCTTGCAGATCAAGACGGCGGTGCCGAACCCGCGGTTGCCGCAGTCCTTCACCGACGCGTCGTTCGTCGGCGCGCTGGCGCGCGAGGTCGTCGAGTTCTATGGCGACAAGATCGGCGAGCACCCGGTGGGCACCGGGCCGTTTCGCATCACCGAGTGGCGGCGCAGCTCGCGCATCGTGCTCGAACGCAACGCCAGCTACCGCGAGGTGCGCTACGACGAGCGCCCGGCGGAGGGCGACACGCGCCTGCAGGCCGTCGCCTCTGCATTCAAGGGCAAGCGCCTGCCGCTGGTGGACCGCGTCGAGATTTCGATCATCGAAGAGAACCAGCCGCGCTGGCTGGCCTTTCTCAACGCCGAACACGACGTGCTCGAAGAAGTGCCGCCGGAGTTCATCAGCATCGCCACGCCGAACGGCAAGCTGGCGCCGAACCTGGCCAGGCAGGGCATGCAGGCGGTGCGCTACCCGCGCGCTGAGGTGTCGGTGTCGTACTTCGCGATGGAGAACCCGGTCGTCGGCGGCTACGAGCCGCACCAGGTGGCGCTGCGCCGCGCGATGTCGCTGGCGGTGGACGTGGACAAGGAGATCGTCGTCGCGCGGCGCGGCCAGGCGATTCCGGCGCAGTCGCCGATCGGCCCCGGCACCTTCGGCTACGACCCCAAGTTCAAGAGCGAGATGAGCGAGTACAACCTCGCGCGAGCGAAGGCGCTGCTCGACCTGCACGGTCACGTGGACCGCAACGGCGACGGCTGGCGCGAGCAGCCCGACGGCTCGCCGCTGGTGATCGAGTACGCCAGCCAGCCCGATCAGCAAAACCGCGAGTTGATCGGCCTGTGGAAGAAGAACATGGATGCGCTCGGCGTGCGCATGGAGTTCAAGATCGCGAAATGGCCGGAGAACCTGAAAAGTTCGCGCGCCGGCAAGCTGATGATGTGGGGCGTGGGCTGGAGCACGACGCTGCCCGACGGCGACACCTTCCTGGCCTTGGGCTACGGCCCGAACCAGGGTGGTGCCAACCACGCGCGCTTCAACCTGCCGGCGTTCAATGCGCTGTACGTGCAGCAACGCGAATTGCCCGACGGCCCGGAACGCCTGGCGGTGATGAGCGAGGCGAAAAAGCTGATGATCGCCTACATGCCCTACAAGACCCACGTGCACCGCATCTGGACCGACCTGGCGCAGCCGTGGGTCAAGGGCTACCACCGCAACATCTCGGTGCGCGAGTTCTGGAAATACGTTGATGTGGACGCGCAGCAGCAGGCCGGTCGCAACGGCACATCCCACTGAGGTTGAACGACGATGAATCGCCACACTTGCCGACTGCTGTGCGCCGCCGCGCTGGCGCTATCGCTGAGTCCGCTGTCGCTCGCGCAAGAGCGCAAGGTCTTCAACATCGCTTTCACCAGCGCCGAGACGACGATCGACCCGGTGAAGATCAGCGATCTCTATTCGCGCTCGATCACTGCGCACATTTTCGAAGCGCTCTACACCTACGACCACCTCGCACGGCCGGCCAAACCGAAACCGCTGATCGCCGACGGCATGCCGGTGCCCTCGGCCGACTTCCGCACCTGGACGGTGAAGATCAAGCCCGGCATCTACTTTGCCGACGACCCGGTTTTCAAAGGCCAGAGGCGCGAGGTCACGGCACGCGACTTCGTCTACACCTTCCAGCGCATCGCCGACCCGGCCAACCGCAGCCCGCTGTGGAGCTGGATCGAGACCTACGCGCTGCTCGGCCTGGCCGAACAGCGCCAGGCGGCGCTCGAAGGCAAGCAGCCGTTCGACTACGACGCGCCGATCGAAGGCGTGAAGGCGCTCGACCGCTACACGATCCAGTACAAGCTCAAAGATCCGCGGCCGCGCTTGATCACCGGCATCCTCACCGGCTCGGACCTGACCGGCGCGCAAGCGCGCGAGGTGGTCGAGTTCTACGGTGACAAGATCGACGAGCACCCGGTGGGAACCGGCCCGTACCGCTTGAAGCAATGGCGGCGCAGCTCGCTGATCGTGCTCGAGCGCAACCCCGGCTACCGCGAGCTGCTGTACGACGCCGAACCGGCGGCCGACGATGCACAAGGCCAGGCGATCCTCGCGCGCATGAAGGGCCGCAAGATCCCGATGGTCGACGAGATCCGCATCGCCATCATCGCTGAGAACCAGCCGTTCTGGCTGTCGTTCCTCAATGCGCAGAGCGACGCCATCGCCACCTCGGCCGCGCCGATGCCGCTCGAGTTCGTCACGCAAGCCATGCCCAACGGCAAGATCGCGCCCAACCTGGCCAAGCGCGGCATCGTCGGCCGTCAGCAGGTGAACTCCGACGTCGGCTACGTGTTCTTCAACATGGACGACCCGACGGTCGGTGGCTACACGGCCGAGAAGGTGGCGCTGCGACGGGCCATCGGCCTGGCCTACGACGTCGAGCGCGAGATCCGCGCCATCCGCCGCGGGCAGGCGATTCCGGCGCAGTCGATCCTGGTGCCGCACACCTACGGCTACGACCCCGCTTTCAAGAGCGAGATGGGCGACCACGACCCGGCGAAGGCGAAGGCCCTGCTCGACCTCTACGGCTACAAGGACGTCGACGGCGACGGCTGGCGCGACATGCCGGACGGCAAGCCGCTGCTGATCACGCGCTCGACGCTGCCCGAACAGATTTATCGCGAGTTCGACACGCTGTGGAAGAAGAACATGGACGCGATCGGCATCCGCACCGTGTTCAGCGTGCAGAAGTTCGCCGAAAGCCTGAAGCAGGCGCGCGCCGGCAAGCTGCAGGTCTGGTCGCTGGCCGGCTCGGCCGCCGACCCCGACGGCCAGGGCTCGTTGCAGCGCTTCGACGGCACGCAGATCGGCGGACAGAACCAGGCGCGCTTCAACCATCCGCGCATGAACGAGATCTACAAGCAGCTCTCGTCGCTGCCTGACGGGCCCGAACGCAAGGCGCTGTTCCAGGAGGCGCAGGAGATCGGCGTGGCTTACATGCCCTACAAAGGGCTGGGTCACCGCAAGTCCACCGACCTCTGGCACCCGTGGGTCATCGGCTACAAGCGCCCGCTGTTCTGGCAGGAGTGGATGCACATGATCGACGTGGACATGGCGTTGAAGCGCGAGAAGCAACAGTGAGCCCGGCGCTGCGACGGCGCGCGCTGCTGGCCGCTGCCGGTGCGTTGCCGCTGGCGGCACAGGCGCAATCCTCGCGCCCGCCCGGCCGCAAGATCCTGCGCCTGCCGATCCCCACGCCGGAGACCACGTTCGACCCGGTGCAAACCAACAGCGATCTGCGCACCAGCGAAATCCTGGCGCACATCTTCGAAGCGCCGCTGACCTACGACTACCTCGCCCGCCCGGCGCGCCTGGCGCTGGCCACCGCGGCGGAGATGCCGCAGGTCTCGGCCGACGGCAAGGTCTTCACCATCCGCCTGCAGCCCGGCATCCTGTTCGCCGACGACCCGGCCTTCAACGGCCGGCCGCGCGAGCTGACGGCAGCCGATCACGTCTACGGCATCAAGCGCTTCTACGACCCGAAGTACAACTCGAGCGACCTCTACAACTTCGAGCAGTTGAAGCTGCCCGGCCTGTCGGAGCTGCGCCAGCGCGCGGTCGAGGCGCGCACGCCGTTCGACTACGACGCGCCGGTCGAGGGCCTGCGCGTGATCGACCGCTACACCTTGCGCATCACGCTCGGCGTGCCCAACCCGCGCTTCCTCTACACGCTGGCCGACCCGGTGTTCTGCGGCGCGGTGGCGCGCGAGGTCGTCGAGCGCTACGGCGACGAGATCGGCGCGCACCCGGTGGGCACGGGCGCCTTTCGCCTGAAGAGCTGGCGCCGCGCGTCGCGCATCGTGCTCGAACGCTCGCCGGGATTTCGCGGCGTGCAGTACGCGGGCACGCCGGCCGACGAGCCGCTGGCGCAGCAGATCGCCGCCGCGCTCGACGGCAAGACGCTGCCGCTGGCCGATGAGATCGTGATCGACGTCGTCGAAGAGGACCAGCCGCGCTGGCTGACCTTCGTCAACGGCACCTACGCCTGGCTCGAAGTGCCGGGCGCAATGGCCAGCGTGGCCGCGCCGAACGGCGAGCTCGCGCCGTTCCTGGCCAAGAAGGGCGTGCGCCTGCAAAAGGCGCTGCGCCCGGACATGGGCATGACCTTCTTCTACATGGAGCACCCGCTGGTCGGCGGCTACACGCCGGAGAAGGTGGCGCTGCGCCGCGCCATCGGCCTGGCCTTCGACGGCAACGCCTACATCCGCCACGTGCTCGGCGGCCTGGCGATTCCGGCGCAATCGACGATCGCACCCTTCACCAGCGGCTACGAGGCAGACTACAAGAGCGCAATGAGCGAGTACGACCCGGCGCGCGCCAAGGCGCTGCTCGACACCTTCGGTTATGTCGATCGCAACGGCGACGGCTGGCGCGAGCAGCCCGACGGTCAGCCGCTGGTGCTGAAGCTGGCCACGCAGAGCAACCAGCGCTCGCGCAAGGAAAACGAGCTGTGGAAACGCAGCATGGATGCCGTCGGCCTGAAGATCGAGTTCGAAGTCGCCACCTGGTCGGAGCTGTTGAAGCGCAGCCGCTCCGGCGCGCTGATGATGTGGGGCTACGCGTGGAGCGCCGGCTCGCCCGACGGCGGATTCTTTCTCGCCATCGCCTACGGCCCGAACGCCGCCGAAGCCAACGACCCGCGCTTCAACCTGCCGGCTTTCGACCGGCTGTTCGAGCAGCAGCAGGCGATGGCCGACGGCGCCGAGCGCGAGGCGGTGATGCGCCAGGCCAAGGACTTGCTCGTGGCGTACATGCCGTTCAAGGTGCACGGGCACCGCGTGCGCGTCGATCTGCTGCAAGCCGGCACGATGAACTACTGGCGCCATCCCTTCATGCGCGACACCTGGCGCTTCGTCGATGTGCCGGCGGAATGATCGGCGGTCGCGGCGCGTAAGCCCATCATCCCCGTCCCATGAGCGCACCACCCGCCTTCCGTGAGCAACTGCTCGTCGCCATCCCGCGCTTGCGACGCTACGCGCGCTCGCTGGTCTTCGACGGCGCGACGGCCGACGACCTGGTGCAGTCGACGCTCGAACGCGCGCTCAATCACTGGCGGCAGTTCGATCCGAAACGCGACCTCGTGCTCTGGCTGCTGG
>CADEEN010000037.1 GCA_902826345.1 uncultured Burkholderiales bacterium
CAGCCGCGGACGCTCGTCGGCCGCCGACGCGCGTGGCGGCGTGGCCGCTGCCGTGGCGCTCGGCCGGCCGCGCGGGCGCGGCGCAGCCGCGGTGGTCGTCTGCGGCGTCTCGCCGTCAGGGGCGCGGGCGACGTTGCGCGGTGCAGCCGTGCGCGCGGCCGCTCGAGACGGCGTCGCCGGACGCGTCGCACGCTGCGGCGGCAAGGCGGTGGCCGTGGCCGATCCACCCTGTCCTGCGCCTTGTGAAGCGGCGGCGGCGGGCGCTGCCGGACTGACGGGCGCCGCGACCGGCGCCGCGGCCACGCTGACCAACGGCGGGTCGGCGAGCAGGACCAGCGTGCGTGTGATGCGCGTCGGGCAACCGGCCGACACGGTGATGTTGACCACCGGCTCGTCGATCGCCACCGTGGTGCTGAGGCGGATGATGGCTTCGCCGGCGTCGCGGCCCTGGGTGACGCGGGCGCGCACGGTGCCCGGCTGCAGCCGCGACTCGCCGGACAGCACTTCGGCCGAAACGCAGTCGCTGGTCAGCGTTTCGCCTTCGGCCAAGGAGACCGGCAAGGCCAGATTCAGTTGTTGTCCGAGCAACGCATTGGCGCGGAAGTCACCGAAGCCGAGCGCCAGAACCGGGCCCGCCATGCCGAGTGCGATGAAGGTGATGGAGAGTCGGAGCTTGCCGATGAACATGCCGTGCTTCGCCGCTTGCCGGGGCCAAATCGGCCACCGACACAGCGCCGATTGGTGACCATCTGTGACGGCCAGACTCTAGCATGCGAGGTTGCGACGCCGCGACAAATGCCGGGCCAACAAAGCGCCACGCACGCAACAACCATCACGGAGTGCGGGGCCCACGGCGATCGGCCGGGGCGACGCGAGTGTGAGTAGCATCGGACACGATGGAACAGTTCACCGGCACCCGCCCCCTCTCCGATGCGCAGGGCTTCGACACCGGCGCGCTCACGGCCTGGCTCGAAGCCCACGTCGACGGTTTCGCCGGCCCGCTCGAAGTGCTGCAGTTCAAGGGCGGGCAGAGCAACCCGACGTTCAAGCTGGTCACGCCGCGGGCGACCTACGTCATGCGCACCAAGCCCGGCCCTGCCGCCAAACTGCTGCCGTCCGCCCATGCGATCGAGCGCGAGTACCGCGTCATGGCCGCGCTGCGCCCGCATGGCGTGCCGGCGCCCGAGATGCTGGCGCTGTGCGACGACGAGTCGGTGATCGGCCGCGCCTTCTTCGTCATGGGTTTCGTCGACGGTCGCGTGCTGTGGAACCAGGCGCTGCCGGATGCCGGCCGCGAAGAACGCTGCGCGATCTACGACGAGATGAACCGCGTCATCGCAGCGCTGCACAAGGTCGATGTGCGCGCGGCCGGCCTGGCGGACTACGGCAAACCCGGCAACTACTTCGAACGCCAGATCGGCCGCTGGGGCAAGCAGTACATGGCGTCGATCACGCAGCCGATCGACGCCATGGACCGGCTGATGCAGTGGCTGCCGGCGCACATGCCCGACAGCGCCCGCGACGAATCCAAGGTATCCGTCGTCCACGGCGACTACCGGCTCGACAACCTCGTCTTCCACGCCACCGAGCCGCGCGTGCTGGCGGTGCTGGATTGGGAGCTGTCCACGCTCGGCCATCCGCTGGCCGACTTCAGCTACCACTGCATGGCCTGGCACATCCCGCCGGGCGCCTTTCGCGGCATCGGCGGCCTCGACCATGCGGCACTCGGCATTCCGCTCGAGTCCGACTACGTTGCGCGCTACTGCGAGCGCACGGGCTTCACGTCACCGGCTGCGCTGGCGCAAGACTGGAACTTCTATCTCGCCTACAACCTGTTCCGCATGGCGGCGATCCTGCAAGGCATCGCCAAGCGGGTCGAAGACGGCACGGCATCGAGCGAGCAGGCGCGGCAGGCGGCGGCCGGCGCGCGGCCTCTGGCGGAACTGGGTTGGCAGTTTGCACAACGCTTTTGAAAGCACAGCATGGACTTCTCCTACTCCGACAAAACAAACGCCTTGCGCGAACGCGTCAGCGCTTTCATGGCAGCGCATGTCTACCCGGCCGAGCCGGCGTTTGCCGAAGAGCTCGAAGCCAACACCCAGGCCGGCAAACGTTGGACGCCATTGCAGGTGATCGAGCAGCTGAAGCCGAAGGCCCGCGCCGCCGGCCTGTGGAATCTGTTCCTGCCCGACAGCGAGATGGGCGCCGGTTTGAACAACACCGAGTACGCGCCGCTGGCGGAGATCATGGGCCGCGTGCCCTGGGCCAGCGAGGTCTTCAACTGCTCGGCGCCCGACACCGGCAACATGGAGGTGCTGGTGCGCTACGGCACGGCCGAACACAAGGAGCGCTGGCTGAAGCCGCTGCTGGCCGGCGAGATCCGCAGCGCGTTCGCGATGACCGAGCCCGCCGTCGCATCGAGCGACGCCACCAACATCGAAGCGCGCATCGAGCGCCGCGGCGACGACTACGTGATCAACGGCCGCAAGTGGTGGATCTCCGGCGCCGGCGACCCGCGCTGCGCCGTGATGATCTTCATGGGCAAGACCGACCCGACCGCGGCGCGGCACTCGCAGCAGTCGATGATCCTCGTGCCGATGGCCACGCCGGGCGTCGAGGTGCTGCGCCCGTTGTCGGTGTTCGGCTACGACGACGCGCCGCACGGCCACATGGAGATCGAGTTCAGCGACGTGCGCGTGCCGGCAAGCAACATGCTGCTCGGCGAGGGCCGCGGCTTCGAGATCGCGCAGGGGCGCCTCGGGCCCGGACGCATCCACCACTGCATGCGCCTGATCGGCCTGGCCGAGCGCGCGCTCGAGCTGATGTGCCGGCGTTCGATGAAACGCGTGGCCTTCGGCCGCCCGGTGTCGGACCAGGGCGTGACGCGCGAGCGCATCGCCGAGGCGCGCTGCCAGATCGAACAGGCGCGGCTGCTGACGCTCAAGGCCGCATGGATGATGGACAAGGCCGGCAACAAGGCGGCGCAAAGCGAGATCGCGATGATCAAGGTCGTTGCGCCGAACATGGCCTGCCGCATCATCGACTGGGCGATGCAGGCCCATGGCGGCGCCGGCATGAGCCAGGATGTTCCGCTGGCCTACTTCTACACCATGGCGCGCACGCTGCGCTTCGCCGATGGCCCGGACGAGGTGCACCGCAACTCGCTGGCCAAGATGGAGCTCGGCCGGCAATCTGCCTAGCTTTCGCTGTCGACCTTGTTCGGCGGCGGCGCGGCGCCCCAGGTGCTCGGCCGCGTGCTGTTGACCGCGCCGCGAGAAACTTCCGACGCCACGCGCCGCGCCGCGGCCGCGGCCGACTGTGCGAGCGCCAATGCGCCGTCGAGCACGGCGATGCGCGGCCCGGGCAACGCGGTGCGCAGCGCGAAGCGGCCACGCTGCACCACCAGCACCATCGGCAGCGCAGCGTCGTGCCAGGCGCTGCTCCTGGCCAGCGGGCCGGCCAGCCCTTCTTCGAGCCACAGCGTCGACGCGCGCGGCCGGTTGCTGAGCAGGCCGAAGCGCTCGCTCAAGGCGCCGAGCACCTTGGCCGGCACCTGCGGAAAGAGCACCACCCAGCGCATCTCCTCGGGCGTGTGGTCGTCGATGCGCGTTTCAGTGCCCTCAGTGTACTGCTCGAAGACGTCGCGCTCCAGGCGCTCCAGCAACGGCCGCGTCGCAGCCAGCATCTGCACGTCGGTGGCCGGACCGACATCGGCGCGCACGCGCAGTTCCTGTCCGTCGATGTAGTTGCGCTGCGAGGGCCCCCACTCGATGCGCAAGCCCGACGTGGCGCCTTGCGCCTCGACGACAAAACCCTCGCCGCCGCGGCCGACGGCGAAACGGTGACCCGCGCCTTCAGCCCAGCGCCGCACCTCGGGCCAGCCGCTTGCCGCGGCCTCCTGATCGCTGCTCAACCAACGCTTGAAAAGTGCGGACATCGTGACTGCTGCTGCTAGAGTGAAACTGCACCGGACCCTGCGCCGGGCCGCGCAGGAGACAACGCCGATGATCGATGTTCATTCATGGGCCACGCCCAACGGCCACAAGGTCCACATCATGCTCGAAGAGTGCGGCCTGCCGTACCGCGTGCACGCCGTGAACATCGGAAGTGGCGAGCAATTCACGGCGGAATTTCTGGCCATCAGCCCAAACAACAAGATTCCGGCGATCGTGGACTCCGACGGACCCGATGGCAAGCCGATCTCACTGTTCGAATCAGGTGCGATCCTGCTCTATCTGGCGGGCAAGACCGGCCGCTTCCTGCCGGCCGACACACGCAGCAAGTACGAGGTGCTGCAATGGCTGATGTTCCAGATGGGCGGCGTCGGGCCGATGCTCGGCCAGGCACATCACTTCCGCATCTACGCGCCGGAAAAGATCACCTATGCCGTCGATCGCTACACCAACGAAGCCAAGCGCCTGTACGGCGTGATGAACACGCGGCTGGCGAAGAGCAAGTACCTCGGCGGCAAGGCTTACAGCATCGCTGACATCGCCGTCTTCCCCTGGCTGCGCTCGTGGAAGAACCAGGGCATCGCCTGGGCGGACTACCCGCACCTGAAGGGCTGGTTCGACGAGATCGCCGCGCGCCCGGCCGTCAAGCGCGGGGTCGAGGTGCTGGCCGCGGCGCGCAAGGCGCTGACCGACGACAAGTCGCGCGAGGTGCTGTTCGGCGCGACGCAGTACCAGCAGCGTTGACGGTCGCTGTTCAGTCTTTGAAGTCGCCCGCCACGCCGACCACGAACTTCGACGGATCGACGTACTTGCGCAGCGCCGCGTTGACCTGGGGCAAGCTCAGCGCCCTCAACTGCGCATCGACCTCGCCCGAGAACGCAAACGTGCGACCGAGATCGAGGTTGCGCACCCAGCCGCCCGCCACATGGCGGTCCTGCGCAGGTGACAGCGTGCGGAAATTGAGCAACCCCTGCTTGCCCTCCTCCAGCTCGCGCGTGGTGAAGCCGTCTTTCAGCGCCAGCGCCACCACCTCCTTGAACGCCGCTTCCACCTTGCCGCGGTTGGCCGGCGCGTAGATCGCGCTCGCGTTCCACCACGAGTTGACGCCATGGGCGTCCCAGTCGATGGTCGAGCGCACGTCGTACGACAAGCCTTCTTTCTCGCGCACGCGGTTCCACAAGCGCGAGTTGCCGCCGCTGCCGAGCAGGTAATTGGCCATCGTCAGCGCGGCGTAGTCGGGGTCGCCCTCCTTCAGCGGCAACGGCTGCAGCGCCATCAGCACCGCGTTCTGCTTGTCGGGCGTGTTGAAGACCAGGCGCGCCGGCGGCGGCGCGTACGGTGGCAACGGCACGCGCGCGTAGGGCGTGGCCGTGGGCCAACCGCCGAGCGCGCGCTGCGCCGCCGCTTTCACCGCGTCGGCATCGAAATCACCGACGGCGGCGAGCTCGACGCGGCTGGCACCGACGATCTTCGCGTGCAGATCGCGCAGCGCTTGCGGCGTCACGGCCTGCACATCCTGCAGGCGCTCGTCGAAGCTGCGCGGGTGACGGATGTCGCCTCGCGGATACGGGTTGCCGTGGCGCGCGAGCGCTTCATCGAGCACCGCGTCGGGCTCCTTGCGCTGCGCTTCGATCGCGGCCACCGCCTGGCGCTTGGTCTCGTCGAGCACGGCGGGATCGAGCGCGGGTTGGCGCAACAGCGCGCCGACGAGTTCGATCGCCGCCGGCAAGTGCTCGCGGCGCGAGCGCAGATTCACCGTCAGCGCGCCGGGCTCTTGCGGGTTGAAGCCGATCGCCAGCTCGGTGCGCAACGCGTCGAGCCGGTCCTGCACCTGCTGCCGGCTGATCTCCGGCGTGCCCTTGTCGAGCATCGCGCCGAGCAGCGCCGCCGCGCCAGCCTGACTTCGCAGCGACGCCAGATCGCCGCCGCGCAGCACCATGCTGGCCACCACCGACTGGCCACGCGTCGTCTTCGGCAACAGCGCGAACTGCACGCCGCCGGCGTTGCCGCCGAGCCGCCCGCGCTGCGTGCGCGCGTCGATGTTGGCCGGCGTGGCCTCGAAGCGCTCGGCCGCCGCGGCCGCCGCTTGCGGCACGAAGCTCTTCATCTGCTGCGCCACGTCCACCGCGGCCGGCGCCGGTGGCCGCAGCGGCTTCTCGGTGGGCACGTACGCGCCCAGCGTGCGGTTGGCGCGCAACAGGCGCTCGGTGGCGAAGCGCTGCACGTCCGCGAGCGCGACGTTGCGCACGCGGTCGCGCAGCAGGAAAAAAAGCCGCCAGTCGCCTTGCGAGACGTACTCCGACACCGCGACACCGACACGCTCGGGATCGGTGAATTGCTGCTCCCAGCCGTTCAGCCACTTGATGCGTGCGCGCTCGACTTCCTCGGCGGTGAGCGGCTCGGTGGCAATGCTCTCCAGCGTTGACAACAACGCGCTTTGCGCAGCCGACAGGTCCTGCCCCGGCGCGAGCGACGCGCCGAAGCTCATGAAGCCCGGATCGTGCAACGTCGGCGTCCACGACCAGGTTTCTGCGGCCAGGCCCTTGGCCGTCAGTTGCTTGTGCAAGCGGCCGGCCGGCGTGTCGCCCATCACCAGCGTCAGCACTTCGGCGGCGGCCTGGTCCGGGTGAGCGCCGGGCACGCCGTGGTACGAGGCGATCAACTGCGGCGTGCCGCCGATGCGGCGCAGCGTGATCGCGCGCTCGCCGTCCTGCACCGCTTCGAGCGTGTACTGGTTCGGCAGCGCGCGTTTGGGTTTGGGAATCGGCGCGAAGTGTTTTTCCACCAGCGCCAGCACACGCGCCGGCTCGAACTTGCCGGAGACGATCAGCGTCGCGTTGTCGGGCTGGTACCAGGTGCGGTAGAACGCCTGCAGGCGGCCGATGTCCACGCCCTCGACGTCGGCGCGCGCGCCGATGGTGGACTTGCCGTAGTTGTGCCACTGGTACATCGCGGCCAGCGTCTTCTCGAACAGCACGCGGCCGGGGTCGTTCTCGCCGGCCTCCATCTCGTTGCGCACCACCGTCATCTCGCTGTCGAGATCTTTCTTCGCGATGAAGCTCTTGGTCATCGAGTCGGCGAGCCAGTCGAGGTACCAGGCCATGTTGGCTTCGTTGGCCGAGAAGCTGGCGAAGTAGTTGGTGCGGTCGAGCCAGGTGCTGCCGTTGGCGCGCAGACCACGCTTGTTGAACTCCGCCCAAACCAGCGGATGACGCGGCGTGCCCTTGAACAGCAGGTGCTCGAGCAGGTGCGCCATGCCGGTCTCGCCGTAGTTCTCGTGCCGGCTGCCGACGTTGTAGGTCAGGTTGACGGTCGTCGTCGGCTTCGAATCGTCGGGCGCGAGCAGCACCTGCAAGCCGTTGGGCAGGCGGTACTCGGTGATGCCTTCGACGCTGGCCACCGGCTTCAGGGCCGCTGACGCCATCAGCGGCAACCACAGCAAGGCGACAACGAGGTGGTGCGCGAACTTGAACATGATGATGAACGGCAGTGCAGCGTATGAGAGCGCGGATTCTCAGCCAAGACGCGCGCGCCGCGGCTGGCCGCGCTGGAACAACCCTTCGCAGACGCTGCGCAGCCAACGATTCGCGCCGTCGTGATGCGCACGCGCATGCCAATGCTGCTGCACGGTGAACGGCGCGATCGCGGTCGGGCTCGCATGCACCGCCAGGCCGGCGCTCGCGGCGAGCGCCTCGCCGATCTGCCGCGGCAGCGTGGCGATCAGGTCGGTGGAGGCGACGATCGCGCCCAGGCCCAGGAACCCCGGCAGCTCGAGCATCAGGCGGCGCTCGACCTTGGCGCGCTTCAGCGCGTTCGCCAACAGTTCGCTGCCGGTGCCGCCGGTGATGCCGACATGGCCTTCGCTTTGATACAGGCGACGCGTCAACGTTCTCTTCACGCGCGGGTGACGCGCATTGACCAGGCACACCCAATCCTGCGCATACAGCGCCTGCTGGTAGAACCCGGCGGCGAGCCACGGCACGTAGCCAAGCGCCAGATCGGCCTCGCCCGATTGCAGCGCCGGCCCGGTGCGCTCGTCGATGCGCGCGGCCACCAGCTTCACCTGCGGCGCCAGCGCACGCACATGCGCCAGCAACGGCGGCAGCAGCGTGATGTGACTGGCGTCGGTCATGCAGATGCGAAACGAGCGCTCGGCATGGGCCGGATCGAACGGTGCGTCGCGCGTGGACAGACGCTGCAAGGCCTCCAGCGCCTCGCGCACCGGGCCGATCAGCGCTTGCGCGCGCGGCGTCGGCAGCATGCCGGCCGGCGTTCGCACGAACAGCGGGTCGCCCAGGCGCTGGCGCAGCTTGGCCAGCCAGATGCTCACTGTCGGCTGGCTCTGGCCGAGCAGCTCAGCCGCTTGCGTGACGCTGCGCGTGCGCTGCAGCAGATCGAGCAGGCGCAGCAGCTTCGGGTCTTGCAAGGGGTCGTCGCGCACCGGCGTGCCGTATTGTTGTTCGCAATGAAGCGTATTGCTCGCATAACGTTGCCGCTATGGCGCATGGCCGCTATGGTGCGGGCGCATGAAGATTCACATCCTCGGCGCCGGATCGCTCGGCTGCGCCATCGGCGGCACGCTGGCCGCGGCCGGTTCCGACGTGACGCTGATCGCCCGCTCGCGCGAACATGTCGATGCCGTCAATGCGCGCGGCCTCGTGCTGCGCGACGCGCAAGGTGGCGAGCGAACAGTCAAGCTCGCCGCCGCCACCGGTGCCAGGAGCCTCGCGCCCGCCGATCTGGTGATCGTGCTCGTCAAGGCCTTCCACACCGCTGCGGCGATCGAGGGCTACCGCAGAGCCGTCGGCGCGAACACGATCGTCATGTCGCTGCAGAACGGCCTCGGCCACGAGGAGGTGCTGGCGGCCGCAGTCGGCCACGAGCGCCTGCTGGCCGGCAAGACCTATGTCGGCGGCGTCTTCCTCGCGCCGGGTGTCGTGCGCGCGGGAGTGAAGAACAAACTGACGCTGATCGGCGAACCCGGCGGCGGTCTCAGCGAACGCGTGCAGCGCATCGCTGCCGAGTTCGAGCGCGCAGGTTTGAAGACCACGGCGAGCGACAACATCAACGGCGTGATCTGGGACAAGCTGCTCGTCAACACCGCCACCGGCGCGCTGTCGGCGATCACGCGGCTGCCGTACGGCCCGATGTACGCGATGCCCGAGCTCGAAGCCACCGCGATAGCGGCCGTGGCCGAAGCGATGGCGGTGGCGCGCGCCAAGGGCGTGGCGCTGTCGATTCAGCAACCGATCGACGCCTGGCGCATGGCCGGCGCCGGTCTCGGCCCGGACTTCAAGGCCTCGATGCTGCAGAGCCTCGAAAAAGGCTCGATCACCGAGATCGACTTCATCAACGGCGCGGTGGTGCGCGAAGGCGAGCGGCTGGGCGTGCCGACACCGGTGAACCGCACGCTCGTCGCCTGCGTCAAGGGCATCGAAAAAGGGTTGACGGCATGAAGGCGTATCTCGAACACGTGGCCATCCGGGTCAAGGACATCCACTGGCACATCCGCTTCTTCCACGACGTGCTCGGCATGACGATGCGCGAGGTCGAGGGCGACGCCGCGAACCCGCGCCAGTACTGGACGCTCGGCGGCATGCAGTTCATCGCTGCGCCGGATTTCGCAGGGCCTGAAGGCAGGCTCGCGCACCTCGGCGTGATGTGCGAAGACGTCGAGGCCGCGATCGCGGCCGCGCATCGTTTCGGAGTGACCGAACTGCCGCAGGGCCGCAACTGGCTGCGCCTGCCCGACGGTCTGGCCGTCGAGCTGATGCAATCGCAACCCGCCGCCTGCGTCGCGCAAGCATTGGCCATCAACCCGAGAGCAGGCCGATGATCGACGAGAAATACTGGGACGACGCCGTCGTCGGCGAGTCCTGCGTCAGTGCCGAGTACGAGGTCACCGCCGCGCGCGTGATGGCCTACGCCGACTTGAGCGGCGACCACACACCGATCCATACCGATGAGGACTATGCGAAGACCACGCCCTTCGGCACGCGCGTGGCGCACGGCCTGTTCGGCCTGTCGATCGCCGACGGCCTGAAGACGCAGAGCGACATGCGCTTCGTACCCGGCATGTCGCTGGGCTGGGAGTGGCGTTTCGTCGCACCGATCGTGCTCGGCGACAAGGTGCATGTCTTCTTCAGCGTTGGCAGCAAACGCGAGAGCCAGAGCAAGCCGGGCTGGGGCATCGTGATCCTGCCGTCGGAGCTGATCAACCAGCGCGGCGAGGTGGTGCAGAGGGGCGAGCACCGCTTGATGCTTCCGAAGCGGAGCGCTGAATGAGTCAACCCCTTCCGCTCGAAGGCATCAAGGTCGTCGATTACAGCCACTACCTCGCAGGCCCGCACATGTCGCGCTGCCTGGCCGCCATGGGCGCCGACGTCATCAAGGTCGAGCGGCCGAACGCCGGCGACCCGGGCCGCGCCAGCCCGACGATGGTCGGCGGCCAGAGCGGCTACTTCATGCAGCAGAACATGGGCAAGCGTGGCCTGTGCGTGAACCTGAAGGATCAGCGCGGCCTGGCGTTGATGCACAAGCTGACCGACGCCGCCGATGTCTTCGTCGAGAACTACCGGCCGGGCGCGCTCGACAAGCTCGGCCTCGGTTATGAGGAACTCGCCAAGCGCAACGGCAAGCTCGTCTATTGCTCCGTTTCAGCGTATGGCCACACCGGCCCCGACGCCGCGCGCGCCGGCTTCGGCCTGATCGCCGAGGCGCGCAGCGGCGCCATGGCGCTGGTCGGCTCGCCGGGCGAAGCGCCGCCGCTGTTCCGCATGCCGATCGCCGACATGTACGCCGGCATGCACGGCGTCTCGGCGATCTGCGCGGCGCTGCTCGGCCGGGTGAAGTCCGGCCGCGGCCAGCACATCGACATTGCGCTGTACGACTGCATGATCTCGATGCACGACTTCGCTGCGCAAAGCTATTTGCTGAGTGGCGAAGTGCCGGTGCAGACAGGGCACGACCTGCCGCAAAGCACGGTCTATGGCAGCTTCGCGGCGAAGGACGGCTTTCTCGTCATCGCCGCACAGGCCGACGACGCATGGAAACGCTTTGCGAAACTGATCGGCGGCGACGCCTACGCGGCCGACACGCGCTTTCATTCTTCTACCGGCCGCAACGCGCACCGCGTCGACATCCTCGCCACCGTGCGCGCGTGGACGATGGCGCAGCCGAGCGTCGCGGCGTGCTGCGCCGCGCTCGACGCCGCCGGCGTCCCCGCCGCGCCGGTGGCGCGCATCGACGACGTGCTGGCCGACCCGCAGACGCTGGCGCGCGGCATGGTGATCGAGCAGGACCATCCGACGCTCGGCAAGATCAAGCTGCCCAATCTGCCGTTCCGCTTCTCCGATTGCGACACCTCGCCGCGCGGCCCGGCGCCGCTGCTCGGGCAGCACAATCGCCAGATCGCCGCCGAGCTCGGTTTCTCGGCGAGCGACATCGAAGCCATGTCACGCGACGGCGTGCTCTATTCGGAATCCACTTCATGACCGATCAATACGCCGTCATCGGCAACCCCATCGTGCAAAGCAAGTCGCCGCTGATCCACGGCGCGTTTGCAAAAGCGACGAAACAGGACCTCGAGTACACGCGCATCGAAAGCCCGCTCGACGGCTTCGACGCTGCCGTGCTCGCCTTCCGCGACGCCGGTGGCCGCGGCATGAACGTCACCGCGCCGTTCAAGCTGCAGGCGTTCGCGCTGGCCACCGACCACCACGAGGCGGCGCGCATCGCCGGCGCCGCCAATGCGTTGAAGTTCGACGGCGAGCGCATCGCCGCGCAGAACTTCGACGGCGTCGGCCTGGCCAACGACATCGAGCGCAACCTCGGTCTGGCGCTGCAAGGCAAGCGCGTGCTCGTGCTCGGTGCCGGCGGTGCCGTGCGCGGCGCACTGTCGCCGTTCCTGGTCCGCGGCACGGCGGAAGTCGTGCTCGCCAACCGCAACGTCGCCACCGCACAAACGCTGGCCAGGCAGTTCGGCGCGCAAGGCAAGGTCACGCCCTGCGGCTACGCCGATCTGGCGCACGAGCGCGGCTTCGACATCGTGCTCAACGGCACGTCGGCCAGTTTGAAAAGCGAGCTGCCGCCCGTGCCCGCCGGCGTTTTCGCCGACGCCGCGTTGGCCTACGAACTCGTCTACGGCAAGGGTCTCACGCCCTTCCTGCGCCTGGCGCGCAACGCCGGCGTGCCGCGACAGGCCGACGGCGTCGGCATGCTCGTCGAGCAGGCGGCCGAAGCCTTTGAATGGTGGCGCGGCGTGCGGCCCGACACGCGCGCGGTGATCGATCAACTGACGGTGCCGTTGGTGTGAGCAAGACGCGCATCGCCGTCGCCGGTGCCGGCTACATCGGCCTGGCGCACATCGGCGCGGCGCAGCAGAGCGCAACGGTCGCGCTGTGCGCGGTGGTCGATCCTTCGCCCGTAGCCAAGGCCCACGCCGACGCTGCCGGCGTGCCGCTCTACACGTCGCTCGCCGATCTGTTCGCCAACGACAAGCCTGACGGAGTGGTGCTGGCCACGCCGAACCAACTCCACGTGCCACACGCGCTGGAATGCATCGCCGCCGGTGTGCCGATGCTGCTCGAAAAGCCGATCGCCTTGACGGTGGCCGAAGGCCAGGCGCTGGCTCGCGCCGCCGACGAGGCGAAAGCAACGATCCTCATCGGCCATCACCGCGCACACAGCCCGATCATGGCCAAGGCCAAACAGGTGGTGGACTCGGGCGTGCTCGGCCGCATCGTCGGCGTGATGGGCAGCGCCACCTTCTTCAAGCCCGACCACTACTTCGACGAAGGGCCGTGGCGCAAGGCGCCCGGCGCCGGCCCGATCCTGCTCAACATGATCCACGAGGTGCACAACCTGCGCATGCTGTGCGGCGAGATCGTGGCCGTGCAGGCCTTCACGTCGCACGCAGTGCGCGGCTTTGCGGTGGAAGACACGGTGTCGATCGGCCTGCGCTTTGCCAGCGGCGCGCTCGGCACCTTCTTCCTGTCGGACACCGCGGCCTGCGCCAGGAGCTGGGAGCAGACCTCGCAGGAGAACAAGGCCTACCCGAGCTACGACGACGAAGACTGCTACACCGTCTGCGGCACCCACGGTTCGCTCGCGATCCCGACGATGCGCATCAAGACCTATCCGCGCGACGCCGACCGCTCGTGGTGGAAGCCGTTCGAAGTCGGCGTCGTCGGCATGGTGCGTGACGATCCGATCAAGCAGCAGATGGAACACTTCGGCAGGGTCGTGCGCGGGCAAGCGCAGCCGCTGGTCAGCGCGCGCGACGGCCTGGCGAACCTGCGCGTCACCGAAGCCATCGTCACCGCCGCAAAGTCAAACACCACCATCGAGGTCCACCACCCATGACGCTCAAAGTCCTGATGCTGCACGGCATCAACCACAACATGTTCGGCAAGCGCGACCCGAAGCAGTACGGCACGATCACGCTGGCGCAGATCGACGCGCAACTGCAGGCGCTCGGCAAGGAACTCGGCGCCGACGTCGAGAGCTTTCAGACGAACAGCGAAGGCGAGATGGCCGAGCGCATCCACAGGGCCTACACCGAGGGCAAGGATGCCGTGCTGATCAACGCCGGCGCATGGACTCACTACAGCTACGGCATCCGCGACGCGCTGGCGATCCTCACCTGCCCGGTGATCGAGCTGCACATGAGCAACATCCATGCGCGCGAGGCCTTCCGCCATGTCTCGGTGTTCGCCGAGATCGTCAAGGGGCAGATCGCGGGCTTTGGTGTCGACAGCTACCTGCTGGCGCTGCGCGCCGCGGTGTCAGCGGTGAAGGCGGGCTGAGACTCGCAAGCGCGCGGCGCCTCCGAGTGCTCACTGTGCTCACACCCGTCGCGGCGGCGACGCCGTCTCGATGGGGCCAAGGGGCTGAGCCAGCGAATCGCGCAGCAGCCTACCCTTGGGGATCTGGTCGAGAGTGGCGCACTGGGCCTCTCGTCCTGGCAATCTGGCATCTGGTGCGCGGCGTCGGAGGTCCAAGACGCGGTACCTTGCACCGATGCCGTCCCCGGCGTTCGAACTTGAACGGGAGAGCCCGCAATCCCCATCAAAACAACCGCCTGCTGCAACTCGGCGTCGTGCTCGTGGGCCGCACGTCGAATCGCCTCCGGTGTGTGCTCACAACCTTGCCGATCGCCGTACCCGATTGTCACGAACTTGGGCATTTGCTCTGTCCTTTGACTGATGGCGACTGGCACGGCAATCGTCATGCCATTTTGAGTAGGGGATCTTCCCGATCTCACGATTCGAGCCAGAGCGGGCCATCAGTGCCCGTCGGAGACGACTTCGACCGTGCCGCCCGCCACCTGAATCGCTGTTTAGTCATCGAACCGCTACTTCGGGAGCCCGATGGGCGAACCGTCGGACCGAGAAAACGTCTTGCCGTCTTGGTCGTGCCGCATGATCACATCGTGATCCGGGTAGTGCACCACGCCGCGGGCGGCGCGTGTGCCAACCGTCAGAAAACAGCCGGCTCGGATGAGCGGTTCTCCAGGCAATGCGCGACCGGACGGCCCGCTGCCCACGCCGCTGCCTCACCGGCACAGAGCGGCACTTCAACTTCTTCGACAAGAACCAATTCACCCCAAGGACGAGCTCGCCATAGGGGCCGTTGGTCTCGCCGGTCAGGCGATTGACGGCGCCGACGTGGTGTTGCCATTGATCGGTGCGGAGCTTGGGCATGGATCTGTTGAGCGTCTTGTTTTCAGGTGTCCGGTTTCAGGCGGCAAAGAACTTCCACTGCCCCTCGGAGACGACTTCGACCGTGCCGCCCGCCACCTGAATCGCGGTTTGGTCGTCGATCGCGTAGGCCGGACCGCCAAGCACGGCCGCCCACTCTTGCGCCGCAGCCATGGTGTTCTCCGCCAGAGCCGGGTGATTCAGGTGCGGGAAGATCGAGAAGTCCACGAGCCCCAGCGTCTTGTCGTTGCCGGTGATGGGCGGCTTGGTCTCGACAAAAGCTTCTCCGACACGCGGCGTCATCACCATGCTGCCGGCGCTCAAGCCCACCCACACGGTTTTCTCCAGCGACGGCAGCAAGTCCGCAAGGCCCGACTGGCGCATCCAGTGACACAGGTACAAGGCGTCGCCGCCTTCGACCAGCAGGACGTCCGCTTCCTGGACCCAGGGGATCCAACGCGCCGGCCCGATGCTGGGCAGCGCCGTCAGTTCCAGCACGCCCACGGACTTCCACCCCAGCTCGGTCATGGGGCAATGGGCGCCTTGCCCGCTGATGAACCGCCATGCCCCTTCGGGACTGCCCTGCGGGTGTCCGTAAAGCGCGGTCGGGATGCAAAGGGCGCTGGAGTCGGCGATGGGTTTGCCCAGGAGATCGACCAGCGCAGCGTGGATGCTTGGGTTTTTGATGCCGGCAGAGGTGAGAAGGAGCTTCATGGTGCTGGGTGTCCAGGTCGGTGCGGTATGGTCGATGGTGCCGCGTGGGCGCCTACCGGTACGACGATCGGCAACGGCAAGGATCGACAAGCGCGGCGAAGAACTGCGCGGTCACGAAAGCGCATCTCGCCCGCGCTCGTGGTTCGTGAGCGCCGCTGCGCAAACTTGTCGTGCGATACGAGAAACTCGAATCCAGCCTCGTTGCGTTCGACCACTGGCGACTTTGAAGGCGCTGTGCGAGAGCCGCGCTCGGTGACGCGTAGAGCCTTGCATCGTCGCCCTGGCGGCGAATGGCCCCTCATCTGAGTCAGCGCGCGCGCTGGTAGTGCATGGCGACCGCACCGCCACCAAGCGGCTGCACCGAGACCAGCTTGAGCCGTCGAGTGCTGGGCAACCCGCTCTGGTACAGGGTTGGGCCACGGCCGGCGATCCTGGGGGGTGGACGAGAACCTTGTACTCGTCGATCAGATCCAACCGATCCAGCCCGGTCGCGAGCGTGCCGCTACCGAGGAGCACGCCGGCCGGGGTCGCGTCCTTCAGCTTCTGCACGCCCGCGCGCAGGCTGCCGGCGATGTGGTGGCTGTTGGTCCAAGGGAAGTTCTTTCGAGTCGAGGACACCACGTACTTCGGCTTGGCCTACAGCTCGGCCGCCCACCCGCGCATCGCCGGCGGTGCCGCCACGTCACCACGCGCGACCGCAGGCCAGTAGCTCTCCATCATCTCGTAGGTGACGCGGCCCCACAGCATCGCCCCACACTCGCCCATGAGGCGGCTGAAGAAGGCGTGTGTCTCGTCGTCTGCGACTCCCTCCTGGTGGTCGACGCAACCGTCGAGCGTTCGTTGATGCTGAAGGTCAAGAGTCCCATGACAGCAAGCGTACTCCGTCGCGTGGATGCGGATGGCCTCGATGCGGTCGCAAGGCGGTGAGCGCCTTCATGGGCACAGCAGTCCGCGACCGGTCGTTCAGCGACGCACGCGACTCACTCCCGACCGTTCACTGCGATGAGATCGCGGACCTTCGCCCCACCTCTACAACAACGGCCGCAAGCCCTGTGCCGCCTCCTGCAGCGGCGGCAGCACGTCGTCGAGCATGTGCTCGCTGTTGCGGTAGGCAGTCATCGGCATCGTCGTGCCGACCGCGCCCTTGCAGCGGCCTTTGCGGTCGATCAGCGCCACGGCCACACCGCGCAGGCCGGCGTCGAGTTGTTGTTCCGTGTGCCAGTAGCCGAGCGCCCTCGCCTGCTTGACCTGCGAGCGAAAGATGGTGCGGTTGACGGTGGTGTGCGGCGTGTAGGCGATGAACTCGTGCGCCTTGATCCAGGCCTCGAGGGCGTCGTCGTCGAAGGCGGAGAGCACGACGAAGCCGGGCGTGACCACATGCGCCGGGATGCGCACGCCGACGCCGTAGCCGATGGTCACCCAGCGCGGCGGTGACGAGCGTGCGATGTAGACGACCTCGTGGCCGTCGAGCACGCTGGCGTTGACGGTGTGGCCGATCTGCTGCGCCACGCGCTGAATGAAAGGCTGCACCAGGCGCGGCAACTTGGCCGTACCGAGATAACTCTGGCCCAGGCGCAACACGCGCGGCGCGAGCCAGAACTGCTTGCCGTCGGACAGGGCATAGCCGAAGTGCACGAGCGACAGCAGATAGCGGCGCGCGGCAGTGCGCGTGATGCCGGCGCGCTCGGCCGCGGCGCTGGCGGTGAGCTGCGGATGGTCTTCGTCGAAGGCTTCGATGATGCGCAGGCCTTTGCCCAGACCATCGATCAGGTCGCGGCGTTCGATGTCGGCACCTGTGCCGGCAGCAGCACTGGTGGCAGTGCCGGCGGTGATGCGGGACGGCATACGGACTAACCCCCGAAGCGATCGCAGATCGCGCAATGCGCGCGATTATCGCGCGCCGCAGAGGGAAATCTCTTGTCCACCGGGGCGCTCATTTCTATCGTTACGGGTGTTGCGCAACACACACCCCACCGAGGAGACAACCCCATGCAACCGATTCGCCGCACCCTGCTGGCCGCTGCCTGTGCCGCCAGCTTCGCCGCGCCCGCCTTGGCGCAGAACACGGTCAAGATCGCCGGCCTGTATGAACTGTCGGGGGCCGGGGCCACGTCGGGCACGATGTTCAAGAACGGCG
>CADEEN010000038.1 GCA_902826345.1 uncultured Burkholderiales bacterium
TCAAGATGGTGCCCGAGCGGCACAACAAGGTGAAGGTGCTGCTGCTGATGGACGTCGGCGGCACGATGGACGAGCACATCCACCGCGTCGAGGAGCTGTTCTCGGCCTGCAAGAACGAGTTCAAGCACCTCGAGTTCTATTACTTCCACAACTGCGTCTACGACTTCATGTGGAAGAACAACCGCCGCCGCTTCTCCGAGAAGTTCGCCACCTGGGACGTGATCCGCAAGTACAACCGCGACTACAAGCTGCTCTTCGTCGGTGACGCGACGATGAGCCCGTACGAGATCCTGCAGCCCGGCGGCAGCGTCGAATACAACAACGAAGAGCCCGGCGCCGAGTGGTTGCAGCGTCTCACCCATGCGTTCCCGAAGTTCGCCTGGATCAACCCGGAGCCGCAAGGCGTGTGGCAGTACCGGCAGAGCATTTCGATCATCGGCCAGTTGATGAACCAGCGCATGTTCCCGCTGACGCTGGCCGGCCTCGAAGGAGCGATGCGGCTGCTGTCGAAATGATGCGGCGCGGCGCGGCGCTGTTGCTTGTGTTCGTGCTCGGCGGGTGCGCGGCGCTGCGGCCCACCACGACGGACGCGCCCCAGCCGCTGCCGCCGCAGGTCGTCGTGCAAATCGACGCGCCCGAGCCGTTGCAGCGCCTGCTCGACACGCACCTCGACCTGGCGCGTCTGGTTCGCGTGGCCGGCGGCGACGCCAGCGAGCCGATCAGCGAATCCGAGTTGCGCCGCCTCGAAAACGCCACGCCGGCGCAGGCGCGCGCGCTGCTGGCCACCGAGGGCTACATGGTGGCGCAGGTGCGCACCGAACGTGAGAGCACAGCCACCGCCGACGCCCGGCCGCGTGTGCGCGTCATCGTCGTGCCCGGCGAGCGCACGCAGATCGCCGGCGTGACGCTGCAAGTCAGCGGCCCGCTCGGCGACGAAGCCGCGGCCGGCGACAGCGCCGCGCAGGCGCTCATCGACGAATGGCGCAGCGCCTGGACGCTGCCGGCCGGTCGGCCGTTCACCAACGCCGCCTGGCGCGACGCCAAGAACAACGCGCTGGCACGCCTGCGCGGCGCCGGCTATGCGGCGGCCACATGGCAGAGCACGGCGGCCGACGTCGATGCCGACAGCGCGTGCGCCACGCTCGACGTCGTCGCGGCCTCAGGCCCGCGCTTTCATCTCGGCGAGCTGGTGATCGAAGGCCTCGAGCGGCAGGACGAAAAGAGCGTGCGCAACCTCGCCGACTTCAGCACCGGCGCGGCGATCACCGAGCAGCGCCTGCTCGACTACCAGGAGCGCTTGCAGCGCACGGGGCTGTTCGAAGGCGTGTCGGTGACGCTCGACGAACCCGACCCGGCGCAGGCCGGCGTCGCCACCGTCCACGTGCGCGTCAAGGAAGCGCCGCTGCAGCAGGCCACCTTCGGCGTCGGCGTGTCGGCCAACAGTGGCGCACGCGTCTCGGTCGAACACCTGCACCGCAACATCGGCGGCCTGCGCGCGACGCTGCGAAACAAGATCGAATGGGGCACCAAGCGTTCGCTGTACGAAGGCGAGCTGGCCTCGCACACGCTCGAAGGCCTGTACCGCAACCTGCTCGGTGGTGCCTGGGATTCCATCGAGTCGGACACCGACCGCGTCTACTCGATGCGCATTCGCCTCGGCCGCGCCTACGAGACGCAGCGCCAGGAGCGGCTGTGGTTCGTGCAGGGCGAGCAGGTGCGCGTGCGGCCGTTCGACACCAGCACGTCGGCCAGCGCTTCCACGCGCACCGACACCACCTCGGCCACGCTCAACTTCCACGGCACGCTGCGCAATCTCGACAGCATCGTGCTGCCCACACGCGGCACGAGCCTGGCGTTTCAGTCGGGCGCCGGCCGCGTCTTCAGCGCCGACGCCAGCGGCCCGGTGCAACCGAAGAGCGGCCCCTTCGGCCGGCTGCATGTGCGCGCGCAGTGGTGGCAGCCGTTCGGCGACCGCTGGTACGCGCAGGCACGCATCGAAGCCGGCCAGGTCTTCGCGCGCGACGCGGTCGAGGTGCCGGAGACGCAACGCTTTCGCGCCGGCGGCGACGACTCGGTGCGCGGCTATGCCTGGCGCTCGCTGACGCCGCAGGTCGGCGGCGTCGATGTCGGTGGCCGCGTCGTCGCCACCGGCAGCGTCGAGATCGCGCACCCGGTGAGCGAGAAGTTGCCGAGCGTCTGGTGGGCGACGTTCATCGACGCAGGCCGCGCGGCAGAGAGTTGGAACGGTTTCAGCCCGGCCTGGGGCGCGGGTGTCGGCGTGCGCTGGCGCAGCCCGGTGGGGCCGCTGCGCGCCGACGTGGCGTATGGCGATGAAGAGCAGCGCTGGCGCTTGCATTTTTCTGTGGGGATAGCGTTTTGATGGAGGCGCCGCAAGCACAACCGGCAACGACGCGATGGTGGCGCGTGCTGCTGCTCGCGCTGCTCGGCGTGCTGTTGCTCGCCGGCGCTGCGCTGTGGTGGACCCTCGGCACGGCGTCGGGCAACGCGTGGCTGCTCACGCACGCGCCGATGGCGTCGGCCACACAGCCCAGCGGGCGCTTGCTCGGCGGCCCGTTCAACGCGCAGCGTGTCGAGGTGCGCGCAGCATCGCGTGTCATTGTGTTCGACAAACTTGCGTGGCAAGACGCGCGCTGGGCCTGGCGGCCGCACGACGGTGCGTGGTTCGGCCTGGTCATCGACGGCATGACGGTCCAGCGGGTGCAGGTCGGCGCGTCGACAGCGACCTCAGCGGCGCCGGCCGCCGCACCGACGACGCTGCGCTTGCCGTTCGCGTTGACGATCGGCGCGTTGACGATCGGCGAGCTGCAGGTCGATGCGGCAGCGCCGCTGCGCGACATCGCCACGCGCATCGAACTCGGCCACGACGCCGGCCGCGAGCACCGCGTGCCGTCGTTGACGCTGCGCGCCGCGCAGGCCAACGCGAGCGGCAGCGCGCGCATCGCAACCGATGCGCCCTTCGCACTGGAAGCGCAAGTTCAAGCCGCATCGATCGACGGCGCCACACGCCCGTGGCAGGCCGGCGCCAAAGCCAGCGGCCCACTGGCCGCGATAGCGGTCCGCGCGCAACTGACGAGCCCGCAGGCGGCCGGTGCGCAGCTCGACGCCGAGGCCACCGTCTCGCCGTTCGCGGCGTGGCCGCTGTCGCAACTGCTGGCCCGCGCGCGTGCGCTCGACCTCTCGGCGCTGCTCGCCGACGCGCCGCAAACGCAGATCTCCGGCGAGGCGCGCATCGACACGCAGGGCCTCGACAAGCCGATCACCGCCAGCGTGACGTTGAAGAATGCCGCGGCGGGACGCTGGGATGAACGCCGCCTGCCGCTCGCCGACATCGAGCTCGACCTCGCCGGCCGCGCCGACCAGCGCGACCGGCTGACGCTGCGCCGCTTCGAGCTGCGTGCGCCCGGCAACGGCGGCGTTGCCACGGGCCAGGGCGAATGGCGCGGCGGCACGGCCACGGTCGATCTGACATTGCAAGCGCTGCGCCCGGCGCTGCTCGACAACCGCGCGCCGGCGATGACGCTGTCGGGCACCTTCGGCAGCCGCTGGCTCGGCCTGCCCTCGCCCGACGGCGCGACGCCCGCGGGCGACACGCTGCAACTGCAAAGCAAGCTCGCGCTCGAAGGCAGGCTCGACGGCAAACGCGGGGAGAAAGAACCCCAGGCGGTGCGCATCGACGCCGGTCTGCAAGCCGAGCGCAACGCCGACCGCCTGCGCATCGAGTTGATCGACGCGCAAGCGCGCGCCGGCGCCGCCAGTCTGCGCGGCGCGCTGCAAGCCGAGCGCAGCAGCAGCGGCGCGCTGCAACTGAAATCGCAGGGCCAGGCGCAAGGCTTCGATCCATCGTCGTGGTCGGCCGCGGCGCCGGCCGCGCGCTTGAACGGCAGTTGGAACACCGAGCTGCAGGCACCGGCGTCGTGGCGCTTCGATGCGAACGGCGCTGCCTCGTGGCTGGCGCTGCGCGGCAAGGCCGAGCTCGACGTGAAAGACAGCAGTGTGGGCGGCGTGCCGCTGCAAGCCACGCTGCGTGCCGACGGCGCTGCCGCCGGTTGGAGCGTCGATGCGAGAGCCAACGCCGCGAACAACCAGGCATCGCTGCAAGGCTTGCTTGCCGCGCGCGCCGACGGCGACCGCTGGCGCGCCGACATCGACGCACCTGCACTGGTGGCGCTGCGTCCTCTAGTGAAGGCGCTCGCGCCGCGCGCCGAGCTCGACAACGTCGGTGGTAGCGCCAACGCGCAACTGCAATCGAGCGGCCGCTGGCCCGCGCTGCGCACCAGCGGCACGCTGCGCGCAAGCGCCTTGCGCGCCGGGCCGTTCAGTGCCACGCAGCTCGACGCGCAGTGGCAGGCCGCGCCGGAGCAAAACGCGCCGCTGTCGCTGAAGCTCACCGGCCAGCGCATCGCCCGCGGCGAGGTCTCGTTCGACACGCTGCGCGCCAACGTCGATGGCACGCTGGCCGCACACCGCATCGACATCGACGGCACGAGCGCCCTGCGGCCACCGGCGTGGACCGACACGCTGCTCGGCGTCAATGCCGCCAGCGGCAGCGCGCTCAAGCTGCGCGGCGAAGGCCGCTGGTTGCCCGAGAGTCGCGGCGGCGGCCAGTGGCGTGCCACGCTCGACGAGCTCGACGCGCGCGGCGGCGCGGCGAAGCAGCCGTGGCTGGCGGCGCGCAGTACCGAGCTGCGCCTGGCCTTCGACGCGCAGGGCAACGTCAGCGAAGCGCAGGCGATGCCCGGCGCTGCCAACGTGCTCGGCGCCGCCCTGTCTTGGAAAGAGGCGCGCTGGCAGGCCGCGACGGCGCAGCGCGCCACGCAGGTCGCGCTCGACGCGCAGCTCGAGCCGCTCGCCATCGCGCCGTGGCTGCAGCGCCTGCAACCCGAGGCGCGCATCGGCGGCGACCTCAGCGTCAAGGGTCGCGCCGTCGTCAGCAACAACGGCAACAGCTTCGCTGCCGACGTTGTCGTCGAGCGCGCCGCCGGTGACCTCACCGTGACCAGCGACGGCGTGACACAAACGCTCGGCATGACCGACCTGCGTTTATCGCTCGCCGCCGACCAGGGCACCTGGCACTTTGCGCAGGCCGTGGCCGGCTCGAACCTCGGCGTGCTCGTCGGCGCGACGAGCCTGCGCTTGCCGCCCAGCGCGACCTGGCCCGCGCCCGAGACGCCGATGCAGGGCGTGCTCGAATGGCGCGTCGCCGATCTCGGCGTGTGGGCGCCGTTCACGCCGCCGGGTTGGCGCGTCGGCGGCCAGTTGCGTACGAGTGCTGCGATCGGCGGGCGCTTCGGCGCGCCGGAAATCGAAGGCCGCATGGAAGGCTCGGGCCTGGCGGTGCGCAACCTGCTGCAAGGCGTCGATCTGCGCGACGGCCAACTCGCGCTGTCGCTGCGCGGCGCCGAGGCGCGCGTCGAGCGCTTCGTCTTCAAGGGCGGCGACGGCGAGCTGCGCTTGACCGGCGGCGCGGTGCTCGGCGCCGAGCCGAAGGCCACGCTGCAGATCGTCGCCGACAAGTTCCGCCTGCTCGGCCGCGCCGACCGGCGCGTCGTCAGCAGCGGCAACGCGACACTCGCGCTCGATGCGAAATCGCTCGCGCTCGGCGGGGAGCTGCGCATCGACGAAGGCCTGATCGACATCTCGCGCGCCGACGCGCCGAGCCTGGACAGTGACGTCACCGTGCGAGGCGGCCGCCAGGCCGCGGAGAAGGCAGCGCAAGAGAAAGAAGAAGCCGAAGTCATCGCCGCGCGCAACGCGCGCACGGTGCGTGACCTGCGCATCGACGTGCAGCTCGACCTCGGCGACAAGCTGCGCTTGCGCGGCCGCGGCCTCGACACGCGGCTGGCCGGCCGCCTGGCCATCACCTCGCCGAACAACCAGCTGGCGCTCGCCGGCCAGGTGCGCGCCGTCGATGGCCAGTACGCGGCTTATGGGCAGAAGCTGACGATCGAGCGCGGCGAGATCGGCTTTTCGGGCGACATCCAGAACCCGCGCCTGGACATCCTGGCGGTGCGGCCGAACCTCGACGTGCAAGTCGGCGTGCAGGTCACCGGCACCGCCCAGTCACCGCGCGTGCGCCTGGCGAGCACGCCGGAGATGGCCGACTACGACAAGCTGTCGTGGCTGATGCTCGGCCGTGCGCCCGACGGCCTGGCACGCAACGACACGGCGCTGCTGCAACGCGCCGCGCTGGCCATCCTCGCCGGCGAAGAACAGGGGCTGGACGCGCAACTGCTCGGCCGCATCGGCCTGGACGAGTTCTCGCTGCGCCAGACCGAAAACGGCGAGGTTCGCGACACCGTCGTCGCGCTCGGCAAACAACTCTCTCGTCGCTGGTACGTCGGCTACGAGCGCAGCGTCAACAACACCACCGGCACCTGGCAACTCGTCTACCGCGCCGCGCAGCGCTTCACGCTGCGCGCGCAATCGGGCTACGACAACTCGCTCGATGCGATCTGGACGTGGCGGTGGAACTGACGGCGCAAGCAGCGTTCGCAAGTGACTCGGCACATGGTCTCGTCCCGAGTCAATCGTCGTCGGGTTCAAAGCGCTTCTTGTCGCACCCGAGACCGAATCCACCGCACAGGGCGTTGCGGGCGATCCTTGCACTCCACCGGGACGATCGCTCCATCGTCGTGCGCCAATGCAAGCCGCCCCAGACCCGCGCGTTGGCGTTGTCGTCGTTGATCTCGTCGAGCGAGTCGAAGGTCGCGCTCGCAACGACGGGCCAGCCGGCGACCTGGGCGCCGGTACTGGTGAGCGTGACCGCGAAGTCGCCGAACAGCAGTTCAAGCGCCTTGGTCGCCGAGCCGGCATAGCAGCCGTGACCGGCCGGGTACTCCGGGTGGTTGGCACGAACCGCCGGCGTCCAGGCCAGGTCCGCCGGGTCTGCGCGCTGGATGGCCTGCCACGGCCGCCAGAACTGGTGGGCGTACTTCGACTCGAAGCAGGCCAGCATGGCGTCGCCGGTCGCGACCGAGAACGCGGCGAGTGCGCGCGCGGCCTCGAATTCGTTCAGCCCGCGTGCAGTGACGATGTCACGCACGTTGCGCGACCACAGGGTGAAGCCACTTTCGGTCCAGAACTGGACCACGTTGGTCATCGCCGGCGTACGGGTCGAGCCGGCCAGCGACCCGGAGATCCTGGTCTCGTCGAAGTCGCGTCGGTACCTGCCGCCGGCCAGCCGCGGTGGGGACTTGATGCGCCGCGCGTCGGGCGACGAGGCGGTCAGCGGCATCGTGAAGGCCATGGCGTAGTCGTTGGCGCCGGCGGTGGCGTACGGCGTGGCCGTTGAGACCGCCTGCCAGACGCCGCGATCCGCCGCCGAGTTCGCATGCACTGCCGCGTTGAAGAAGTTGTCGTTCGAGCGCGCGGCGAGCACGGCTCTGGCCGCTGCCTCCCCCACCGCGATGCCGCGGTTCTTGGCCTGACCGTCCGGTATCGCGGCGAGGTAGGCGGCGTAGGCGCTCTGGTAGTTGGCACGCGCCGCCGGATTGCTGTTGACGCGCTCGTAACCGACGCTGAAGGCCGCGGTGGCGATGGCCGCGTTCAGGTCCGCGCCGGCCGGCGCGACGAAGTCGGCGATGAACGGTTCATGCGCACGCTTGAGATGCGGCTCGCTGCCGCGCACCGCGACAGCCGCGTCGTAAACGGCGACCTGGATCAGCGCCATCGTGTAGGCCTGCGCGGCATTGCCGCGACCCGTGAAGGCGGCGACCAACGTCTGCGCATGGGCGTGCCACTGCGCGACCGCGCCCTGTTGCGCCAGGGCCGTCGCAGGCGAAAACAGCAGCGCCGTTGACAGCGTTGCCACCGTGGTCATGATCGGTTTCTTCATGGACTTGCTCCAATCGGGGTTGTCGGACTTGCGCGTCCCGAGGTACCGGTCCGCGAGCCACGACACTAGGGGGCCGACAGCGCCAAGTCCCCACGAAGCGGTTAACTTCCGATGAAGAAACGATGGCCGCGACATGAACACGCGAGATGAAGCGATCGAGCAAGCGCCTGCTGCCGCCATGCAAGTCGGCGAGTGGCGGATTGCGCCGGCGCGCAACCAGATCAGCCGCGCGGGCGAGTGCGTGCGCCTGGAGCCCAAGGCGATCGAGCTGCTGGTCTTCCTGGCCCAGCGCGAGGGCGAAGTCGTCAGCCGTGAAGACCTGCTGAGCGCACTCTGGCCGGGGGTGATCGTCGGCGACAACGCGCTGACGCAGGTGGTCGCCAAGCTGCGCAAGGCCTTGGGCGACACGGCGCGCGAGCCGGCCTACATCGAGGCGATCTCCAAGCGCGGCTATCGGCTGATCGCCGCCGTCGAGCGGCCGGACCTCCCGCAGCAGCCAACCCTTCCGGCGCCGCCGCTCGCGCCCGATCACACTCGTGCCCCAGCGCCACCCCGGCGCCGGGTCGTTGCCGGCGCGCTGGCGGTGCTGGCCGCAGCGGCCACGGTCTGGCTCGTCCGTCGGCCGGCCGGCGACCGCATCCCTTCAGTCTTGGCGCCGACGCCGTCGTCGCCGCTGGCCGCCACACTGCCGACGGTCGTCGTGCGGCCGATCGAAGCGTTCGGCGCGGACGCGGGAAAGCTGATCGCACACGGCCTGACCGCTGACCTGATCAACGATCTGTCGAAGCTTTCCGGACTCTGGGTCGTCAGCGGCGGCGAGCCGGCCGGCGCGGCGCCGCGCGAGATCGAAAAACCCGCCGCACCGGCAGCAGGACGCTATGCCCTCGCGGGGACGCTGCAATCAGATGGCAAGACGCTTCGGTTGCAGGTTCATCTGTCGGATTTCGACGCCGGACGGCAGCTCTGGTCGCTGCGCGTCGAGCGCGAGATGCACGATCTGTTCGCGCTGCAGGACGAGTTGGTGCGCAGCATCCTCGAGCAGTTGCCGATCGAAGTGAGCCAGGCGGAAATGGCAAGCCTGGCCCAGCGCTACACGCGCAACCTCGCCGCTTATGAACACTTCCTTCGCGGCCAGGCCGCGGTGCAGGCGCGCCGCCGCGCGCAGAACGACCTCGCGCGCGACCTGTACTGGAAGGCGATCGAACTCGACCCGGCTTTCGCGCGCGCCTACGCCGGACTGGCGATGACCTATGCGCTGGCCTACCAGCTCGGCTGGGACGACAGGGCCGCGCTCGAGCGGGCCGTCGAGTTCGCCGGCACCGCGCAACAGATGAGCGCCGGCATGCCGGAGGCGCACTGGGTGCTCGGGTTCGTGCAGACGCAGCGTCGCCGGCATCCCGAGGCGATCAGGCATCTGCAGAACGCCCTTCGTTTGAACCCGTCTTACGCCGACGCGTACGCGCTGATGGGCGGCATCCGAACGTACACCGGCCAGCCGTCCGAAGGGGTGACGCTGCTGCGCAGCGCGTTGCGCCTCAATCCGGACGCAGGATCGCTGTACTTCCTGCTGCTCGGCCGCGCGCTGTACTTCGTCGGCAAGTACGAGCAGGCGCGGGTCAACCTCGAGCAGGCGCTGGCGCGCAACGCAGAAAACGTCGAAGCGCGCCTCTACCTGGCGGCGGTGCTGGGCCAGATGGGCGACCGGGACGGCGCGTCCTGGCAGGCCCAGGAGATCCGCGCCGTCGAGCCGGGTTTCAGCGCGAGCCGCTGGCTGGCGTCCTATCCGATGACGGACGAGCGGCAGAAGGAGCGCCTCGCGCAGGCGTTGCTGGCGTTCGGGCTGTAGGCGCAACGCAGCGAATGGATTCGCATCGCGACGCTGACTCGTCCGGTTCGTGCGTGAGCAAGGCTCGGGCTGGCCGGCCGGCCAGCCGGACGGCACGCCCGTGGGCATTCAGGCGACGCACAACCGTACTCGGTGTAGCCTATGGGTCCCGCAACGACGAAAGGAGGTGATCGATGTCTACGAACTTCAGGTCCGGGACGGATCATCGCCCAGCCACTGGGACCGATCCCTGCGTTCTATAGCCCTCGCGGCCGGACCTGCAAACGCCCCTGTGACACAGGGGCGTTTGTTTTTGCCTGGTGCGATTGCGCATCAAGCCCGATATCCCGCATCCTTGCGATCGATCAGCCGCTGCATCGCCGCAAACCCGTCTTCGCCGGCGCCGTACTTCGGATTGAAGTTCAGCGCATCGCGCACGCAGGCTTCGAGCACCGGCACCGGGATCGGCCGCAGCGCGCCTTTTCCTTGCGTCGCCATCTGCACCTCGCAGGCGCGCTGCACGACCCACAGATAGGCGAAGGCCTGCGCCAGCGTCTGGCCGATCACCACCGGCCCGTGGTTGCGCAGCAGCAGCACGGGCTTTCCTTGCGAACTCTTCAAGATGCGCGCACCCTCCTCGGCATGCACGGTAATGCCCTCGAAGTCGTGGTAGGCGACCTTGCCCCAGAGTTGCGCGGCATAGAAGTTGGTGAACGACAGGCCTTCTTCGAGGCAGCACACCGCCATCGTCGGTGTGGTGTGCACGTGCATCACGCAGTGCGCGTCGGGCAGCGTGGCGTGGATAGCGCCGTGAAAGGTGAAGCCGGCCGGATTGATCGGCCAGTCGCTCGCGCCGACGATGTTGCCGTCGATGTCCACCTTGACCAGGTTCGACGCCGTGACCTCGCTGTAGTGCAGGCCGAACGGGTTGACGAGGAAGTGGCCGGCAGCGTCCGGCACGCGCAGCGAGACGTGGTTGTAGATCAGCTCGCTCCAGCCGAGGTGGTCGAAGATGCGGTAGCAGGCGGCCAATCTGATGCGCGCCTGCCATTCGGCTTCCGAGAAAAGTTCGTGGTTCATGACCATCCTCACAAGAAACGGAACGACACGGTGCCCAGAGGCCCGTAGTCGGCATGCAGGCCATCGCCGGCCACGACAGTCGTCGGCCGCGTGAACGAGCCGGCGAGCACGGCGTCGCCGGTGTTCAACTGCTCGTCGTGCGCGGCGATCTTGTTGGCCAGCCACGCCACACCGGTGGCCGGGTGATTGAGCACGCCGGCAGCCAGGCCCGTTTCTTCGATGACGCCGTTCTTGAACAACATCGCGCCGACCCAGCGCAGGTCCACCGCGTCTGGCTTGACCGGCCGGCCGCCGAGCACGATGCCGGCGTTGGCGGCGAAGTCGCTGATGGTGTCGAAGACTTTTCTCGGCGCGCGCGTCTCGCGGTCGAACTGTTCGATGCGCGCGTCGATGATCTCGAGCGCCGGGCAGACGTAGTCGGTGGCGGCGAGTACTTCGAACAACGTTACGCCGGGGCCGCGCAGCGGCCGGCCGAGCACGAAGGCGAGTTCGACTTCGACACGCGGCGCGATGAAGCGGTTGATCGGGATGTCGCCGCCTTGCTCGAAGAACATGTCGTCCATCAGCGGCGCGTAGTCGGGCTCGGTGATCTGGCTGGCCTGCTGCATCGCGCGCGACGTGAGGCCGATCTTGCGGCCGCGAATCGTGCGGCCGTCGGCGAGTTCGAGCTTGACCCATTCACGCTGGATCGCATAGCCGTCGTCGATCGTCATCTGCGGATGCGCGCGCGAGAAGTGGCGCAGCGGCGTGCGCGTCTTGCGTGCGTCGTAGAGCTGACGGGCGAGCGTGGCGATGGTCGTTGCGTCGAGCACGGCTCAGCCCTTCTTGCTGCTGAACAGCGCGTGCAGGTTGCCGAACTTGGCGTCGAAAACTTCCGGGCCTTCATCGATCTGCAGCGTCAGCCCCAGCGGCCGACGCGCGAGCAGGGGCGCGAAGTGCGCCTTCGCGGCATCGGTCAGCGCCTGGCCCGCCGCCTGGTGCACGGCCGCGCCACGCCCGCGCGCCATGCGCATGTTGATCCAGCAGAAGGCGTGGTCGCCCGAAGCATCGGCCACCGCGTGATGCGCCGCGGGGTAGGCCAGCACGCGCGTCCCGCCGATCGGGAACACCGGCTGCCCACTCTCGTCCGTCACCGTGGGCAACACCTGCGCCAGCGTTCGGCACAGCGCGCTCATGTCGGTCTCGGCTTCGATGTCGGGCGTGTAGAGGATGACGATGTGCGGCATGTCTAAAGGCGTGTTGCAACGGAGGTGTAGCCGTCCGCGCGCGAGGCCACGGCCTTCGGGATCGAGCGTCCGTCTTGCGGCGTGACGGGAAAGACGGCGTTGATCTGCCCCGTGCCCGAGGCGCCGAAGTACGGCGTGATGATTTCAGCGCGGCCGTCGTACGCGCTCCAGCCGAGCAGGCCGAGCAGCATCGCCGTGTCGTGCATGAAGCCTTCGCCGTGGCCCTTGCTCGCGTACTCGGGCAGCATCTCGCAGAAGTCTTTCCACTCGCCGCGCTGCCACATCTGCACGACGTTGCGGTCGAGTTGTTCGAGGAAGGGGCTCCACAAACGAAACGCGAACTCGGGCGCGAGGCCGTTCTGCGCGAAGCGGTGACTGAGCGAGCCGCTGGCAAAGAAGGCCACCGTGCCGTCATAGTGCTGCTCCACCGCGCGGCGCATCGCCCATCCCAGGCGTGCGCTGTCGGCCAGGTAGTGGGCCATGCACAGCGCCGAGACCGAGATCACCTTGAACTGCTGATCGGCGTTCATGTAGCGCATCGGCACCAGCGTGCCGTATTCGGGGTTCAACGTCGTCGCGTCGTGAGCCAGCGTCTCGACGCCCATCGCATTGCATTCGCGGGCGAGCAGTTTCCCGAGCGCCGGGTTGCCGGGTGTCTCGAACGCCATGTTGGCGATGAAGTGCGGCAGCTCGTTGCTGGTGTAGCTGCCCTTGAAATGCGGCGCGCAGTTGACGTGGTAGTTGGCGTTGACGAGCCAATGCGTGTCGAAGACGACGATCGTGTCCACGCCGGCTTCGCGGCACCGGCGTGCGATCTCGCGGTGGCCGTCGATGGCATCCTGGCGCGTGCCCTTGCGCGGGCCGTCGAGTTCCGAGAGGTACATCGACGGCACGTGCGTGATCTTGGCGGCGAGTGCGACGGTGCCCATCGTCAAGCCCCCCAACGCGGAATGTGGTGCGAGCCCAGCGACACCGCCACGTTCTTCGGCTCGAGAAAAACCTCGTAGCTCCACGTGCCGCCCTCGCGCCCGGTGCCGCTGGCCTTGGTGCCGCCGAAGGGCTGGCGCAGGTCGCGCACGTTCTGGCTGTTGACGAAGCACATGCCGGCTTCGATGGCCGCGGCCACGCGGTGCGCACGGCCGAGGTTTTCGGTCCAGACATAACTCGACAGGCCGTAGGCGATGTCGTTGGCCAGGCGAACCGCGTCGGCTTCGTCGTCGAAGGCGATCAGGCAGGCCACCGGGCCGAAGATTTCCTCCTGTGCGATGCGCATGCGGTTGTCGACATCGGCGAACACCGTCGGCTGCACGAAGTTGCCGCGTGAGAGCGGCGGAGAAAGCGCCGGTGCATCCGCCCCACCGCAGAGCAGCGTGGCGCCCTCCTTCGGCCCGAGCTCGATGTAGCTGCGCACCTTGGCCGAGTGACCGGCGCTGATCATCGGGCCGACGATGGTCTTCTCGTCCTGTGGGTCGCCGACGACGAGGCGCTGCGCACGCTCGGCGAAGCGGCGCGCGAAGTCAGCGTAAATCGACTTCTGCACCAGGATGCGCGAGCCCGCGGTGCAACGTTCGCCGTTGTTGCTGAAGATCATGAACACGGCAGCGTCGAGCGCACGATCGAGATCCGCGTCTTCGAAGACGACGAACGGGCTCTTGCCGCCGAGCTCCATGCTGAATTTCTTCAAGCCCGCTGCCTGCACGATACGGTTGCCGGTGACGGTGCTGCCGGTGAAGCTGATCGCACGCACGTCCGGGTGGCGGCACAGCGGTTCGCCGGCCTCGGCGCCGAAGCCGTGAACGATGTTGAGCACGCCGGCGGGGATGCCGGCTTCCAGCGCCAGTTCACCCAATCGAGAAGCCGTCAGCGGCGACAGCTCGCTCATCTTCAGCACCGCCGTGTTGCCGAAGGCCAGCGCCGGCGCCACCTTCCACGTCGCGGTCATGAAGGGCACGTTCCACGGGCTGATCAGCGCGCACACGCCCACCGGGTGGTAGAGCGTGTAGTTGAGATGTGTGGGAGTCGGGTAGGTGTGGCCATCGACACGCGTGCACATCTCGGCGAAGTAGTGGAAGTTGTCGGCCGCGCGCGGCACGAGTTGCTTGCCGGTCTGCGCGATCGGCTGGCCGGTGTCTCTTGTTTCGGTGCGCGATATCTCGGCCACCTGCGACGCGATCAGTTCGCCGAGCTTGCGCATCAAGAGCGCGCGCTCGGTCGCGGGCCGCGCGGCCCACTTCGGAAAAGCGGCTTTGGCTGCCGCAACGGCGGCATGAACCTCGGCTTCACCGCCGCGCGCCACTTCGGCCAGCACCTCTTGCGTGGCCGGGTTCACGGTTTCGAAGTAGGCGGCGCTCTCTGCCGGCTTGCCGTCGATCAGGTGCTGGATGCGCATCGTGGGCTTCCTGTCATTCGTCGTCAGCGACGATGGTATTGACCAAGCGGCCGATGCCGTCGATTTCGCACGTCACCTCGTCGCCGACGTTGACATCGACGACACCGTCGGGTGTGCCGGTGAGGATCACGTCGCCGGCTTGCAGCGTCATGAAGGCGCTCAGGTACTCGATCAGCGAGGCCACGTCGTTGACCATGTTCGCCGTGTGGCCCTGCTGCGTGATCGTTCCGTTGACGCGCGTGCGCAGCGCCAGCGCCTGCGGGTCAGGCACGTCGGCGGCATCGACGAGCCAGGGGCCGAGCACGGTGGCGCTGTCGCGGTTCTTCACGCGCAGGTTCGGCCGGTACCAGTTCTCGAGAAAGTCGCGCACCGCGTAGTCGTTGCACACGGTGTAGCCAGCCACGTGCCGCAGCGCATCGGCGCGCTTGACGCGCCGAGCCGTGCGGCCGATGGCGACGGCGAGCTCGCACTCGTAGTGCATGAAGGCCACGCCCGCCGGCCGGCGCGTGACGCCGCGGTGGCCGAGCAGCGCGCCGGGGCCTTTGAAGAAGACGAGCGGCTCGTCCTTCGACGTGACCGCGAGTTCTTTCGCCAGCTCCTTGACGTGATCGGCGTAGTTCAGGCCGAGCGCGATCACGGTGCCGACATCGAACGGCGGCAACCAGACAACGGCGTCCTCGGCGAGCACGCGGCCATCGGCCAGGCGCACGCCGTCTGCATGCGGCACGGCGCTGTGCACGGTGCCTGCATAGGCCACGCGCGCAGTCTTCATGCGGCTTCGGCATCGACGCGCAAATGAAGCGCGCCGATGCCGTCGATCGACAGCCGCACCGCGTGCCCGGCCTCGACGAGCGGCGCGCCGTGCGCGATGCCGAGCGCAAGCACATCGCCCGCTTGCAGCGTCATGAACTCGCTCACGTCGGCGATCAACTGCGCGACGCTGCGCACACGATCGCCGGTGGTGAAACGATGCACCGGCACGCCATCGACCTCGACGCCGCCGGTGAGTGCATCGGGGTCTTTCACCGGCCGCACGACGCGCGCACCGAGCGGGCAGAAACCATCGCGCGACTTGAAGCGTGCCCCCGGCCGGTAGTGGTTCGGCAGCGGCGCGCTGACATCGCCGACGATCAGGTAGCCGGCCACGTGCGCCATCGCCAACGCGGTCGGCACACGGCAAGCCACCGTGCCGATGACGATGCCCAGCGATGCACTGACGTGCAACCCCGCCAGGCCCGCCGGCACACGCAAGACAGCGCCCTCGCCCGCCAGCATGTGGCGCGGCTTGACTTCGAGCACCGGCGCGCGCGGCGGAGCCTTGTACGGCGGCTGGTGCGCCGCTTCGCCTAGCGCGGCGATCTGCGGCGCGTGGTTCAGCAGCGCGCCGTAGACCGTGCCCGACAAGCGCCACGGCGGCCCATCGAATTCGATGGCCGGCAGGATCGCCGCATTTGCTAACATGTGAGCAATGTAATCACTGCGAGGTGAGCATGTCAATCACGCGCCGCCGCGCCGCGCCGTCGAAAGCCGCAACGACGACGACGCTGCGCCACCGCAACCTGCCCTTGCTGCTGCTGCAGGCGCGCGAGGGCGTGCTGGCGCACTTCCGCCCGCTGCTCAACGCGCATGGCGTGACCGAGCAGCAATGGCGCATCGTGCGCACGCTGCTCGCTGAAGGCGCGCTCGAGCCGCGGCAGATCGGCACGCTGTGCCGCATTTCGAGCCCGAGCCTGGCGGGTGTGCTGGCGCGCATGGACGAGCTCGGGCTGGTGCAGCGCGAACGCACCGCGCAGGACCAGCGCCGCGTGCTGGTGAGCCTGACGCGCAAGAGCCGCCACTTGGCGGCGGCGATGGCGCCCGAAGTCGAAGCCGTCTATGCGCGCATCGAAGACCACATCGGCGCTGATTTCGTGCAGCGCTTCTACGCCACGCTCGACGAGCTGATCGACCTGCTCGAAGGTCTGCCGGCCGGTGAAGACGACGGCGAGTAACCCTTCACGCGGCCGCTGCGCGCGCCTACAGTCAGGCTCACCTTCGCACAGGAGCTTTCCCATGAAGCCCATGTTCATCGGCGGCCGCTGGCTCGCCGCGCGCGACGAGCGCAGCCTGCCTGTCATCGACCCGGCCAACGGCGCCGCCTTCGACCGCATCGCCTGCGGCGGCGCGCACGAGGTGGACCTGGCGGTGGCCGCAGCACGCGCGGCGCTGTCCGGCGCCTGGGGCCGCATGACGGCGACAGAACGCGGCCGTGTGCTGATGAAGATCGGCCAAGGCGTGCAGGACCATGCCGACGAGCTGGCGACACTCGAAGCGCGCGACACCGGCAAGCCGATGACGACCGCGCGCAACGACATCGCGGTGCTGGCGCGCTACTTCGAGTTCTACGGCAGCGCAGCCGACAAAGTACACGGCGAGTCGATCCCGTTCTTGAACGGCCACCAGGTGACGTTGCTGCGCGAGCCGCTGGGCGTCACCGCGCACATCATTCCGTGGAACTACCCGGCGCAGATCCTCGGCCGCACGATCGCGGCCGCGCTGGCGATGGGCAACGCCACGGTGTTGAAGCCGGCCGAGGACACGAGCTTGTCGGCGCTGCGCGTGGCCGAGATCGCGGTTGCGGCCGGGCTGCCCGACGGCGCGATGAACATCGTCACCGGCACCGGCGAAGAGGCCGGCGCGGCGCTGGCGGCGCATCCGGGCATCGATTTGATTTCTTTCACCGGCAGCGTGGAGGTGGGCGCGCTGGTGCAGCAGGCTGCGGCGAAGCACGCCGTCAAGTGCGTGCTCGAACTCGGCGGCAAGAGCCCGCAGATCGTTTTCGCCGACGCCGACCTGGAACGCGCGCTGCCGATCGTCGTGCGCGCGATCCTGCAGAACGCCGGGCAGACCTGCACCGCGGGCAGCCGGCTGCTGCTGCAACGCGAGATCTTCGACAGCTTCGTCTCGCGCGTGG
>CADEEN010000039.1 GCA_902826345.1 uncultured Burkholderiales bacterium
GCCGATGATCGGCTGCATCTGGTCGTGCCCGACCGACCAGATGCTGCGCTTTCCGATCGGGACGATGGTCCGCTTCTGCCACAACCACGGCCTGCTCCAACTGGCGAACCGGCCGCCGTGGCGTACGGTGCGCGGCGGCTCGAAGTGCTATGTCGACAAGATGCTGGCCTCGGTCGCCGACAAACGACTGGCCACGCCGGTGCGCGCTGTACGCCGCCTTCCGGTCGGCGTGCTGGTGCACACCGACGGCGCTGAGGAGCGCTTCGACGATGTCGTGCTTGCCGCGCACACCGACCAGTCTCTGGCCTTGCTCGCCGATGCGAGCGCCGATGAAAAACGGCTGCTCGGGGGCATCCGATACCAAGCCAATAGCGTAGTGCTGCACACCGACGCGTCGATGCTGCCGCGCCGCTCTCACGCTTGGGCGGCATGGAACTACGAAAGAGCAGCCGAGCGCTCGCGCGAGGAGGCGGCCGTATGCCTGCACTACCTGATCAACCGCCTGCAACCGCTGCCCTGGAAAACACCCGTGATCGTCTCGATGAATCCGCTGCGGCCCATGCGTGAGGACACCGTTGTCGGCCAGTGGACCTACGCCCACCCGGTGTTCGACCGTGCCGCGGTGCAGGCGCAGCGCGAGCTGCCGCGCATCCAGGGGCGCTCGCACGTTTGGTTCTGCGGCGCCTGGACGCGCTACGGCTTCCACGAAGACGGCCTGATGTCGGGCCTGGCGGTGGCCGAAGGCTTGCGTGCATCGTGGGCTGCCGGGCAGCAACGCGAGGCCGCGGCCGCATGACCTCGGCGCTGCTCGCCACCGGCACCGTGCGCCACCTGCGCCTGCGGCCGACAAGCCACGGCTTCGACTACCGCACCTACTTCCTGCTGCTGCCGCTGCGTCGCCTGCGTGAGCAGCCCGACGCCGCACTGGCGCGCAACCGCTTCGGCTTGATCGCCTTTCACGACCGCGACCACGGCGACGGCCGCGCCGATTGCCTGGCCTGGCTCGACGCACAACTCGCCGCCGCCGGCGTTGGCGATGCCGACGGCGAGGTCTGGCTGCAGACCTATCCGCGCGTGCTCGGCTATGTCTTCAAGCCGGTGAGCTTCTGGTACTGCCATCGCCGCGACGGTTCGCTCGCGGCGATCGTTGCCGAAGTCAACAACACCTTCGGCGAGCGGCATTGCTATCTGCTCGGCGGCGACGATGTCGGCTACGGCCGCGAGCTGCGGGCGAAGAAGATGCTGCACGTCTCGCCGTTCTGCCAGGTCGAGGGCCTGTACCGCTTTCGCTTCGCGCGCAGCGACGACCGCATCGTCGCCCGCGTCGAGCATGACGACGCGCATGGCCCGCTCCTGATCACCAGCGTCAGCGGCGACCTCGCGCCGGCCACGGCCGCTCGCCAGCGACGCGCTTTTTTCGGCCAGCCGCTGATGACGGTCTTCGTCATCGCGCGCATCCACTGGCAAGCGCTGCGCCTCATCGCCAAGCGCGTGCCCTTCGTCAACAAACCGCAGCCGCCGTCCCAGGCGCTGACACGCGGCCTCGGCGCCGCTGCATCGTCCAACCCCACCACCGCTCGATGATTGCCCAGACCTCGACCTTGCCCGCAGCGCTGTCGCTGCCCCCATCCGCACCGGCCGCCGCGCGCGCCGTGTTTCGCGTGCTTGCCCATCTGTCGATCGGCCGGCTGCAGGTGCAACTGCCCGACGGTTCGTCGGCGCACTTCGGCGCGCACGACGCGAGCGGGCCGCACGCCGTGATTCGCCTCATCAACTGGAACGTCTGCGCCGCCGCGCTGAAGTCCGGCGACATCGGCTTCGCCGAGGGCTACATCGCCGGCGATTGGCAGACACCCGACCTGCCGGCCCTGCTGCACCTATTCATCGCCAACCGCGACGCCATCGAGTCGGTGATCTACGGCTCGTGGTGGGGTTCGCTGCTTTACCGCGCGCGCCACCTGCTGAACCGCAATTCGCGCCGCGGCAGCAAGAAGAACATCCACGCGCACTACGACCTGGGCAACCCGTTCTACCGCCTTTGGCTCGATGAGACGATGAACTACTCGGCCGCCTGGTTCAACGGCGACACGACGCAGAGCCTGGCCGACGCGCAGCGCGCCAAGCTGTTGCGTGCGCTCGACGAGTGCGGTGTGCTGCCCGGCCAGCGCTTGCTCGAGATCGGCTGCGGCTGGGGCGCGCTGGCCGAGGCGGCCGCCACCGCGCGCGGCGCGACGGTGGTCGGCGTGACGCTGTCGTCCGAGCAACTGGCCTGGGCGCAGAGCCGTATCGCTGCGGCGCGCGCGACCGAACGCGTCGATCTACGCCTGCAGGACTGGCGCGACCTCGACCACGAGCCGTTCGACGCCATCGCCTCGATCGAAATGTTCGAGGCCGTCGGCCGCGAGTACTGGCCGGGTTTTTTCGCCACGCTGCGCAACAAGCTCAAGCCCGGCGGGCGCGCCTGCCTGCAGTCGATCACGATCCGCGACGACTTGTTCGAGCGCTACGTGCAGGGCACCGACTTCATCCAGCAGTACATCTTCCCCGGCGGCCTGCTGCCGAGCCCGAGCGAGTTCCGCAAGGCGGCGCGCGCGGCCGGCTTCGAGGTGGTCAACGAACTGGCCTTCGGCGCCGACTATGCCGAGACGCTGCGCCGCTGGCGCGAGCGCTTCCTCGCCGAAGAGCGGCGCGTGCGCGCGATCGGCTTCGACACGCGCTTTGTGCGCACCTGGGAGTTCTATCTCGCCTACTGCGAGGCCGCCTTCGCCGGCGGCAACACCGATGTCATGCAGTTCACCTTGCGCCGTGTCTAGCGGCCTGTCGCGTCGCGCTGTGCTCGTCGCCATCGCCGTCAGTCCTGCGGCGGCGTGGGCAACGACCGCGCCGACGCCGCCGGCCGAGGTCAGTGCCGCCTTGCCCGGCGCGTCGCTGCAAGGCCAGGGGCGCTTGCGCTACTTCGGCCTGCACATCTACGACGCGGCGCTGTGGTCGGCTGCACCGGTGCCGCCGGGCAATCCGTTCGCCACGGCCTTGGCGCTCGAGTTGCGTTACGCGAGAAAGCTCGCCGGCGGCGCGATCGCCGACCGCTCGATCGACGAGATGAAGCGCGTCGGCGACTTCAGCCCCGCCGACGGCCAGCGCTGGCTCGACGCAATGAAGCAGGCCTTCCCCGACGTGCAGGCCGGCGACCGCATCACCGGTGTGCACCAGCCCGGCGTCGGCGCCTCGTTCTTCGTCAACGGCAAGCCCACGGCCGAAGTGCGCGACACGGTGTTCGCCAGGCTGTTCTTCGGCGTCTGGCTGTCGCCGCGCACCTCGCAGCCGGCGTTGCGTGCAGCCTTGCTCGGGATGCCGCCATGATCGTCCGCGTAGCGCCCGCACCGCACGAGCACGCAGCCGCCAACGACCCGGTGGTTCGCGTCCCGCCAGCGGCGCCGACCGGTCCCGGGCCCGAGTCGGCGCTGCTCGGCGCGCGCGATGGCGTGGCCTACGGCGCACTCGGCCTGCCGCTGGCCTTCGTCGCGCTGCCGCTGTATGTCGTGCTGCCGAACCACTACGCCTCGACCTTCGGCGTGCCGCTGGCCGCCCTCGGCGCGCTGCTGCTCGGCGCGCGCCTGCTCGACGCGGTGGCCGACCCGCTGATCGGCCGCTGGGCCGACCGCTGGTTCGCGCACTCGCTGCGCCGCGTGCTGCTGGCGGCTGCGTTCGCGGCGCTGATCGTCGCGCTCGGTTTTCACGCGCTGTTCTTCCCGACCGTCGTCGGCAACGGCCCCTTGCTGATCTGGTGCGGCGCCTTCCTCGCCGTGACCTACCTGGCCTACAGCGTGCTCAGCGTCGTCCACCAATCCTGGGGCGCACGCCTGGGCGGCGACGCGGCGCAGCGCACGCGCGTGGTGGCGTGGCGCGAGGGATTGGCGCTGGTCGGCGTGCTGTCGGCCAGCGTGTTGCCGTCGGTGGCCGGCCTTGGGGTGACGAGCGCAGTGTTCGCGCTGGCGCTGGCCATCGGATTGACGTGGCTGCTGTCCGCGCCACGACCGATCGCTGCCAGCGCCGAGAAGTCGCTGCGCGCTGTTTCGCCCTGGGCCAACGCCGCGTTCCGCCGCCTGATCGCCGTCTTCGTCGTCAACGGCATCGCCAGCGCGGTGCCGGCGACGCTGGTGCTGTTCTTCATCCGCGACAAGTTGGCACTCGGCGCCTATGAGCCGCTGTTCCTCTTCAGCTACTTCGCCGCCGGCGCGCTGTCGATGCCCCTGTGGGTGCGTGCGGTGCCGCGGTTCGGCTTGGCGCGGCTGTGGTTGGCCGGCATGCTGCTGGCCATCGCCGCGTTCGTCTGGGCAGCGACATTGTCCAGCGGCAGCCTCGCCGGCTACCTCGCCGTTTGCGTGGCCAGCGGCTTGGCGCTCGGCGCCGATCTGGCGCTGCCGAGCGCGCTGCTCGCCGGCGTCATCCAGCGCGCAGGACACAGCGGCCGCAGCGAAGGCGCCTACTTCGGCTGGTGGAACTTCGCCATCAAGTTGAACCTCGCGCTGGCCGCCGGCGTGGCGCTGCCGCTGCTCGCCGCCTTCGGCTACGCGCCCGGCGCGCGCGACGACGCCGCGCTGTCGGCGCTGACCCTTGCCTATTGCCTGCTGCCGTGCGCGCTCAAGCTGTTGGCGGCAGCGCTGCTGTGGCAGTTGTGGATGCGATCCCCTCACGCCGAACCGGTACCAACCTCATGAATACACCAAGACCCTCTCGCCGCCACGCATTGCTCCTCGGGGCTGCTGCGCTGGCACTCGGCGCCTGCGCCAGCGCGCCGACGCCAGCCGACTACGCCGGCGAATCACCGAAGCTCGACCTGCGCACCTACTTCAACGGCCCGCTGACGGCGCACGGTCTGTTCACCGACCGCTCGGGAAAAGTCGTGCGTCGCTTCACCGTCAAGATGACCGGCACCTGGAACGGCAACCAAGGCACGCTCGACGAAGACTTCACCTACAGCGACGGCAAGAAGGAAAAGCGCATCTGGCGCCTGACCGACCTCGGCAACGGCCGCTACAGCGGCCGCGCCGATGACGTCGTCGGCGAGGCGGCCGGCGTGGCCGCAGGCAATGCGCTGAACTGGCGCTACACGCTGGCGTTGAAGGTCGACGAGCGCATCATCAACGTGCAGTTCGACGACTGGATGTATTTGATGGATGAGCGCGTGATGCTGAACAAGGCGGCGATGAGCAAGTTCGGCATCCATCTCGGTGAGGTGACGTTGGCCTTCACCAAACCTTGAGAACGCGATGCCCCTGAACCCGCGCATCACCGATTGGGCTGGCCAGGTCTGCTGGCTGATCGGTGCGTCCACCGGCATCGGCCGCGCCACCGCCGAGCAGCTGCACGCCGCCGGCGCTACCGTTGTCGTCTCGGCGCGCAACGTCGCGGCGCTGCAGGAGTTTGCGCAAGCGCATGCCCGTGGCGAAGCCTTGCCGATGGACGCCACCGACCGCGAGGCCGTGCATGCCGCCGCGAAAACCATCATCGACAAACATGGCCGCATCGACCTGGTGATGTACTGCGCCGGCCACTACAAGGCGCAGCGCGCCACGGCGTACGACCTGGACGAGATGCAGAAGCACCAGCAGATCAACGTCGGCGGCGCCTACCTCGTGCTCGACGCGGTGTTGCCGCACCTGCTGCGCCAGGCCGCGGCCAATCAGCGCGCGCATCTCAGCCTGGTGGCCAGCGTCGCCGGCTACCGGGGCTTGCCCAATGCGCTGGCCTACGGGCCTACCAAAGCGGCGCTGATCAACCTCGGTGAGGTGCTGTACCTCGATCTGCAGCCCAAGGGCATCGGCGTCTCGGTGATCAACCCGGGTTTCGTCGAGACGCCGCTGACGGCGGGCAATACCTTTGCGATGCCGGCGCTGATCACGCCGGCGCAGGCGGCCGAGCAGATCATCAAGGGCTGGGCTGCGGGCGACTTCGAGATCCACTTTCCGAAGCGCTTCACGCTCTGGCTCAAGGCCCTGCAGCATCTTGCCGACGGTCTGTACTTCGCCGCCATTCGGCGCTCCACCGGGCTGTGACACGGCACCAAGATCCGCGCGTGGCGCGCATCGTCGAGTTCTTCGAGCTGCTCACGCCCGCCGACGTGGCGCGCATCGGCGAGCTCTACGCCGACGACGCGCGCTTCAAGGACCCGTTCAACGAGGTCCGGGGCATCGCGGCGATCGAGCACGTCTTCGCGCACATATACGTCGCGCTGAACGAGCCGCGGTTTGCGGTGCGCGACATCGTCGCCGAAGGCGACCAGTGTTTCCTGACCTGGGATTTCCTGTTTCGCTTCAAGCGTTTCTCGCCGACGCAAGAGCAGTGCGTGCGCGGTGGTTCGCATCTCGTCTTCGGCGATGACGGCCGCATTGCGCTGCACCGCGACTACTGGGACGCAGCCGAGGAGCTGTACGAAAAACTCCCCGCCGTGGGCACGCTGATGCGCTGGCTGAAACGCCGCGCGAACAGCTGAAAGAAAAAGAGCCCGCGGTGCGGGCTCTTTCGGGGCTGGCTCAGCGCAATCAGCGTTGGCCTTCGGTCAGCGTGTCGAGCTGGAACTTGCCGGTCTTGTGCACCAGCCAGATGTCGGAGTACGTCACCGAGCCCATCTTGGCCGGCGCCGGGAACGGCGCCGCGGCCTTGATCATCTGCGTCGCCCAGGGTGCGACTTCAGCGGCGGCCGGCTGGCGCACGACGCGCACATCCTGCACTTCGCCCTGTGGCCCGATCGTCGTTTCGATGATCGCGATGCCGTACAGCAGCGGCGGCATCTTGCCCTTGTGGATCTGCTTGGCGTAGGCCGCGTAGAGGTGCTTCGCGCCGTCCTTCTTGTAGTCCTTGGCCGAGGCCGCGACGGACGCGGCGTGCGCCTTCGGCTTCTGCGCCGCGGGCGCTTGCGCGAACTGCGCAAAAGCTGCCGGAGCAGCGAACACGCCGGCCAGGGCCAGCGCGGCAACCAGGGAGAAATGAGTGGGTTTGTTCATGCGCCGCAGTCTCGCAACCGGCCCTGTCGCCGTGTCGTGCGTTGTGCACGTGGGCGAACTCGGCAGCGATTGGTTACTGCGACGTTTTCCTCAGCTCAGCGCAACCAGCCTTTACGGCGGAAGTAGATGAAGGGCGCAGCCACCGACGCGACCATCAACAGCAGCGCGAACGGATAGCCGAGCGCCCAATCGATCTCCGGCATGGCCTTGAAGTTCATGCCGTAGATGCTGGCGATCAGCGTCGGCGGCAGCAGCCCAACGCTCGCCACCGAGAAGATCTTAATGATCTTGTTCTGGTTGATGTTGACGAAGCCGACCGTCGCATCGAGCAGGAAGTTGATCTTGTCGAACAGGAAAGCGGTGTGCGAATCGAGCGAGTCGATGTCGCGCAGGATCTGCCGCGCTTCCTCGAACTGCTCGGCGTTCAGCATGCGGCTGCGCATCATGAAGCTGACCGCACGCCGCGTGTCCATGACGTTGCGGCGGATGCGGCCGTTCAGGTCTTCCTGGCGCGCAATCGCGGTCAAAGCAGCACCGGCGGCCCGGTCATCGACGTCCTGCTTCAACACGCCGGCGCTGACTTTCTCCAGGTGGTCGTAGATGCCTTCGAGCGCATCGGCGCTGTACTCGGCGTCGGCGTCGTAGAGCTTCAGCAACACATCCTTCGCGTCTTCGATCAGCGCCGGGATGCGCCGCGCACGCAGGCGCAGCAGGCGAAACACCGGCAGGTCTTCGGTGTGCACCGAGAACAGCACCTGCTGATAGAGGATGAAGGCCACGCGCACGTTGCGTGGCGTCTGGTCGTCGTCGATCAGGAAGTCGGAGCGGATGTGCAGCTCGCCGTTGTCTTCTTCGTAGAAGCGGGCCGACTCTTCGAGGTCGTCGTCGATGATGTCGTCGGGCAGCGTGACGCCGAAGCGGCCGCGCAGCCAGCCTTTTTCCTCGGGCGTCGGCGCTTCGAGATCGACCCAGACCGGTTGCAGACCGGCCAGCGCGCCGGCGCTGGCGATCTCTTGCTGAACCAGCCGGCCGTTGACCAGCGTGAAGACGTTGAGCATGGGACGGGGCGCGTTTGCCGTGAGGCACGGCGCGGGGCGCGCAAAGCTGAGGTGGCAGGGGAGTCGGTGGTCCGTCTCACCCCGACCACGTCAACGCCGCGGCGGCTGGAGCGGACGGTCACCGAGGGTGACTGGGTCCAACACGGTCTCCGTACAAAGGCGATCGATTATGGCACCGCCACTCGCGCGCGAAGCTGCCAAGATGGCCGTGCCGAATGAAGGGTGGCTTGCGCCGCGAGCCGGTCATCGGCACACTGGTTTGCAGCCCGCTACCGCTTTTCTCCTCCGCCCGCATCCCCTCACCGTGTTTCCCGCAGCCTCGCGCTGCATTGCCCGCGTCTCCCTGTTTTGGAAAGGACCACCTGATGAATCTGACGATCAGCGGACACCACCTCGAAGTCACGCCTGCACTGCGTGAGTACGTCATCAACAAGCTGGACCGCGTGACGCGGCATTTCGATCAAGTGGTGGACATCACTGTCCTGCTGAGCGTGGAGAAGCTGAAGGAAAAGGAACGACGGCAAAAGGCCGAGGTGAACCTGCACGTCAAGGGCCGCGACATCCACGTCGAGCATGCCAACGAGGATCTGTACGCGGCCATCGACCAGCTCGTCGACAAACTCGACCGCCAGGTCTGCCGCCACAAGGATCGTCTGCAGGACCACCAGCACGCCACCGCAAAGCGGCTCGAAGCCAGCGCCTGAGCAAAGCGTAAAGAAAGTTTGCAACGACTTCCAGGCGGCCTGCGGGCCGCTTTTTCGTGTCCGCGCGAGCCTCTTGTTACTGCACCGCAGCAAAAGAGCAACAACGCCCCCACGAAGAGGGCAAGGCCTCTATGACAGGCGAGGTCAGGCTCTCATAATCATCGCTCTCGTATCGATACGTTTCCGGGACGTCGGCGTGGCAATCGATTGCGCGTTGAAATATCGGAAAGGACAGATTGCCGTATGAACCGACTCGCTGCCATTCTTCCCGCCGCGAATGTGTTGCTCGACGTGGATGCGACGAGCAAGAAGCGCGCGTTCGAACATGCCGGAGTGCTGTTCGAGAACCAGCACGCCATCGCCCGCGCCACCGTCACCGACAACCTGTTCGCCCGCGAGCGCCTGGGCTCCACCGGCCTCGGCCATGGGGTGGCCATTCCGCATGGCCGCATCAAGGGGCTGAAGAACCCGCTGGCTGCCGTGTTGCGGGCGCAGCAGCCGATCGCTTTCGACGCGCCGGACGATGCGCCGGTGTCGCTGCTGATCTTCCTGCTGGTGCCTGAAGCAGCGACGCAGCGCCACCTCGAAATCTTGTCCGAGATCGCCGAGATGCTGTCCGACCGTGAACTGCGCGAGCGGCTGAAGACGGCGCCGGACGCGGCGACGCTGCACAAGCTGATCTCCGACTGGGAACCGCTGAAATCGGTCGCTTGATTGCAGGGCTTCGCTGATGAAGCCCACCTCCATCAGCGCCGAGGCGCTGTTCGAACAACACCGCGCCGCGCTGCGCTGGGAGTGGGTGGCCGGGCATGGCCACCCGGAGCGGCGTTTCGACGAAGCCGCGATCCGCGACGCGCGCTCTGCAGCCGACCTGATCGGCTACCTGAACTACATCCACCCTTACCGCGTGCAGATCGTCGGCCGGCGCGAGGTGGCGTACTTGAGCCAGGCCGAGCCGGAGGTGATCGACAGCCGCATCGCGCGCATCGTCACGCTGGAGCCGCCGCTGCTGATCGTCGCCGACGGCCAGGTGCCGCCCGACCGCCTGGTGGCGATGTGCGACCGCGCCGAGATCCCGCTGTTCGTCACCGCCGAATCGGCCGGCCAGGTGATCGACGTGCTGCGCGCCTACCTCGGCCAGCGCTTCGCCGAACGGACCACGCGCCACGGCGTCTTCATGGACATCCTCGGCCTGGGCGTGCTGCTGACCGGCGAGTCGGGCCTGGGCAAGAGCGAGCTCGGCTTGGAGCTGATCTCGCGCGGCCACGGCCTCGTGGCCGACGATGCGGTCGACATCTACCGCACCTCGCAGACTGCGCTCGAGGGACGCTGCCCGCCTTTGCTGGCCAATCTGCTCGAAGTGCGCGGCATCGGCCTGCTCGACATCAAGGCCATCTTCGGCGAGACCGCCGTGCGGCGGAAGATGCGCGTGCAACTGCTGGTGCACCTGGTGCGCAAGGAAACGATGGAGCGCGAGTTCGAGCGCCTGCCGTACGAGCCGCTGCATGAAGACATCCTCGGCGTGCCGGTAAGCAAGGTGGTGATCGCCGTCGACGCCGGCCGCAACCTGGCGGTGCTGGTGGAGGCCGCGGTGCGCAACAGCATTCTTCAGCTACGCGGCATCGACACCTACAGCGAGTTCGTGCGCCGCCACCAGCAAGCGATGGACGGACAGAGCGAAAACTGAAGATCTACTTCGGCTTGTAAGCGCAGTCTTTCTTCGTGCACGTCGCGTACAACGCCAAAGCATGGTCCTGCAGCGCAAACCCGCGCTGCTCGGCAACGGCGCGCTGCCGCGTCTCGATCTCGGCGTCGTAGAACTCCTCGACGCGGCCGCAGGTGATGCAGACCAGATGGTCGTGGTGTTGGCCTTCGTTCAACTCGAAGACCGACTTGCCGCTCTCGAAGTGGCTGCGCGACAGCAGCCCCGCCTGCTCGAACTGCAGCAGCACGCGATAGACGGTGGCCAGGCCGATGTCGGCGTCTTCAGCCAGCAGCAGCTTGTACACATCCTCGGCCGTCATGTGGCGCACTTTCGAGCGCTGGAAGACTTCGAGGATCTTCAGCCGCGGGCCGGTTGCCTTGAGGCCGCTGCTCTTGAGTTCGTCGGCGTGGGTCATGTCGACATTTAGAATCTTGCGCATCATAGCCAGCGCCGCACGCCAGCGGCCCGGGAACTCCATGCGCCTCAACCTGCTCCTGCTCGCCGCGGCCGCCACGCTCGCCGGTTGCTCGTCGTTGCAACCCACGGCCGACAAATGGCTCGGTGTCATAACGCCCTATCGCATCGACATCATGCAGGGCAACGTCGTCACTCAGGAGCTGGCGGCGCAGGTCAAGCCCGGCATGTCGCGCGAGCAGGTGCGTGACCTGCTCGGCTCGCCGCTGCTGACCAGCGCCTTCCACGCCGACCGCTGGGACTACGTGTTCACTCTGCGCCGCCAGGGCGTCGAGCCGCAGCGGCGCAGCATCGTCGCCACCTTCAAGGACAACAAGCTCGACAAGCTCGAAGCGCCCGATCTGCCGAGCGAGAACGATTTCGTCAGTTCGGTGCGGCCCAAGCGCAGCGGCGGCCGCGAGCCGGTGCTGGCGCTGACCGATGATCAAAAGAAAGCGTTGCCGCCGCCGGTGAAGACGGAGACGCCGGCGACGGTGACGCCGCAAGGCGCCGTGCGGCCGTATCCGCCGCTCGAGCCGACATGACCCGCGCAGCGCCGGGCCGCCCCAAGCAAACGGGCGTCCCCTCCGGGGACCGTCCGATGTACCCATCGGACGAGGGGCTCCTGTGATGCGTGTGGCCGTGGCGGGCGCCTCGGGGCGCATGGGCCGCATGCTGATCGAGGCTGTCGAGGCGGCGGCCGACTGCACGCTCGCCGGCACGCTCGACATCGGCCGCGACATCGATGCCGGCTTGGCCGACGCGCAGGTGCTGATCGACTTCACGCGGCCCGAAGGCACGATGGCGCACTTGGCCACATGCCGCAAGCGCGGTGTGAAGATGGTGATCGGCACCACCGGCTTTTCCGACGCGCAGAAGGCCGAGATCGCCGAGCATGCCAAACACATCGCCTTGATGGCAGCGCCGAACATGAGCGTCGGCGTCAACGTCATGCTGCGCCTGTTGGACACCGCCGCGCGTGCACTCGCCGAAGGCTACGACATCGAGATCGTCGAGGCGCACCACCGCCACAAGGTCGATGCGCCGAGCGGCACCGCGTTGCAGATGGGCGAGGTGCTCGCCGCCGCGCTCGGCCGCGACCTGAAGCAATGCGCGGTCTACGGCCGCGAAGGTGTCACCGGCGAGCGCGACCCGAGCACGATCGGCTTTGCCACCGTGCGCGGCGGCGACATCGTCGGCGACCACACGGTGATGTTCTGCGGCACGGGAGAGCGCATCGAGATCGCGCACAAGAGTTCGAGCCGCGCGACGTATGCGCAAGGCGCGTTGCGCGCGGCGCGTTTCCTGATCGACAAACCCAACGGCCTGTTCGACATGAACGACGTGCTCGGACTGCGCTGATGCAGGGTTTCGAAACCTTCTGGAATGCCAGCGACGCCATCGGCCGCGCGGTCACGTTGCTGCTGCTGGCGATGTCCGTCGCCAGTTGGGTGACGATCCTGTGGAAGCTGTGGGTGCTGAAGCGCGCGCGCAAGGACATCGAGCGCGCCGTGCCTGCGTTCTGGGCCGCGCCGTCGGTCGATGAAGGCCGCAACCGATTGAACACGCTCGACCGCGAGCAGGTGCTGGTGCCGCTGATCGAAGCCGCCACCGCGAAGGCCGCGGCCGGCACGTTGGAGTCGAGCGCGCACCTCGACTCGCAACTCACTCGCCGCCTGCGCGACGCGCTGCACCGGGGTTTGGCGCACATGCAGTTCGGTCAGGTGCTGCTGGCCTCGATCGGTAGTACGGCTCCCTTCATCGGCCTTTTCGGCACGGTCTGGGGCATCTATCACGCACTGGTGGCGATCGCGACGGCGGGCTCGATCACGATCGACAAGGTCGCAGGCCCGGTCGGCGAGGCGCTGATCATGACCGCGGCGGGCCTCGCGGTCGCGATCCCCGCCGTGCTGGCCTACAACCTGTTCGGCAAATGGGTCGGCGCGGCCGAAGCCGAGTTGGAAGGCTTCGCGCACGACCTGCGCGAGATGCTGTTGGACAAGAGCTGATGGCCTTCGGCCGCTTGGAACGCAGCAGCGGCCCGGCGCCGATGAGCGACATCAACATGACGCCGCTGATCGACGTCATGCTGGTGCTGCTGGTGATCTTCATCATCACCGCGCCGCTGATGACGTCGAGCCTGAAGCTCGACCTGCCGAAGACCGATGCCGCCACGCCGACCGCGGCGCCCACCTTCATCGCGGTCTCGATCGACGGCAGCGGCAAGCTCTTCCTCGGCGATGAGGCGCTGACGCGAGAGCAGCTCGAACAGCGCGTCGGCACGGCCGCCAAGGGCAACCCACAGCTCGAAGTGCAACTGCGTGCCGACCAGAAGGTGCCGTACGGGCAGGTCGCCGACCTGCTCGGCCTGGTGCAGAAGGCGGGCCTCTCGCGCATCGGCTTCGTCACCGAGGCACCCGCCAAGTAAGGCTTCCTACAATCGGGCGGATGAGCGAGAAATACGTCCCCGCCGAAGTCGAAGCCGCCGCGCAAGCCGCTTGGGAAGCGGCCGATGCCTACCGCGTCGTCGAAGACCCGAAGAAGAAAAAGTTCTACGCCTGCTCGATGCTGCCGTATCCCAGCGGCAAGCTGCACATGGGCCATGTGCGCAACTACACCATCAACGACATGCTCGCGCGCTACAAGCGCATGCAGGGCTTCAACGTGCTGATGCCGATGGGCTGGGACGCCTTCGGCCTGCCGGCCGAGAACGCGGCCATCAAGAGCAAGGTCGCGCCAGCCGCCTGGACGTACGAGAACATCCGCGTGTCCAAGGCGCAGTGCCAGACGCTCGGCCTGGCGATCGACTGGTCGCGCGAGCTCAGCACCTGCTCGCCCGACTACTACAAGTGGAACCAGTGGTTCTTCCTGAAGATGCTCGCGCAGGGCATCGCCTACCGCAAGACGCAGGTCGTCAACTGGGATCCGGTCGACCAGACCGTGCTCGCCAACGAGCAGGTGATCGACGGCCACGGCTGGCGCTCGGGTGCGCCGGTGGTGAAACGCGAGATCCCCGGCTACTACCTCAACATCACGAAGTACGCCGAGGAGCTGCTCGACGCCACGCTGCACAAGCTGCCCGGCTGGTCGGAGCGTTTGCGATTGATCCAGGAGAACTGGATCGGCAAGAGCACCGGCGTCAACTTCGGTTTTCCGTACACGATCGACGGCAAGAGCGAATTGCTGCGTGTCTTCACGACGCGCGCCGACACGATCATGGGTGTGACCTTCGTTGCCATCGCCGCCGAGCATCCGCTCGCCACGCGATTGGCGAGTGACAACGAAACACTGCAACCCTTCATCGACAAGTGCCGCAAGGGCTCGGTGATGGAAGCCGACATGGCAACGATGGAAAAGGAGGGCATGCCCACCGGCTTTCACGTTACCCATCCGCTCACCGGCAAGAAGGTCGAAGTCTGGATCGGCAACTACGTGCTGATGGCTTACGGCGAAGGCGCGGTGATGGGCGTGCCGGCGCACGACGAGCGCGATTTCGCGTTCGCGAAAAAGTACGGCCTGCCGATCCCGCAGGTGATCGCGCTGCCGGGCAAGACCTTCACCGCCGACGCCTGGGCCGAGTGGTACGCCGACAAGCAGCACGGCGTGTGCGTCAACTCCGGCAAGTACGACGGCCTCGCGTACGAGGCCGCCACCGACGCGATCGCTGCCGACCTGAAAGCGAAGCAACTCGGCGACGAGCAGGTGCAGTACCGCCTGCGCGACTGGGGCATCAGCCGCCAGCGCTATTGGGGCACGCCGATTCCGATCGTCCATTGCGATGTGTGTGGCGTCGTCCCGGTGCCCGAGAAAGACCTGCCTGTCGTGCTGCCGGAAGACCTGGTGCCCGACGGCAGCGGCAACCCGCTGAACAAGTGCGAGTCGTTCCTGAAGTGCAACTGCCCGACCTGCGGCAAACCCGCGCGGCGCGAGACCGACACGATGGACACCTTCGTCGACAGCGCCTGGTACTACATGCGCTACGCGAGCGCGGGCGCACCGACCATGGTCGATGCACGCAACGATTATTGGATGCCGATGGACGTCTACATCGGCGGCATCGAGCATGCCGTGCTGCACCTGCTGTACGCGCGCTTCTGGACCAAGGTGATGCGCGACATGGGCCTGCTGCACTTCGACGAGCCGTTCGTGCGCATGATCAACCACGGCATGCTGCTCAACCACGTCTACTACACGCGCAACGCCAAGGGCGGCAAGGAGTTCGTGCCGCCCACCGAAGTCAAACCGACGCATGACGCACAGGGCCACATCACCGGCGGCGTCGCCGCCGACGGCAGCGCCGTCCAGTACGACGGCGTCGGCAAGATGGGCAAGACCGAGCGCAACGGCGTCGATCCGCAGGACCTGATCGACAAGTACGGCGCCGACACCGCGCGCCTGTTCGTCATGTTCGTCGGTGGGCCGGAAGATGCGTCGGTGTGGAGCGACAGCGGCGTCGAAGGCTCGTCGCGGTTCCTGCGGCGGGTGTGGCAGTTCGCCGCGCGTCATGCCGACGCCGTGCGAGGCGCACGCGACGACGCCGCCGCGTTCGGCGCCAACGCGAGGACCTTGCGCCGCGAGATCCACAGCGTGCTCAAGCAGGTGCGCTACGACTACGAGCGCATGCAATACAACACCATCGTCTCGGGCTCGATGAAGCTGTTGAACGCGCTCGAAGACTTCAAGCCCGACGGTTCGACCGGCGATGTGGCCGTGCTGCGCGAAGGCGTTTCGGTGCTGCTGCGCGCACTCTACCCGGCGTGCCCGCACATCACGCAGGTGCTGTGGCAGGACCTTGGCTTCGAGAATACCGTCGGCGCGCTGCTCGATGCGCCGATGCCGCCGGTCGATGAAGCCGCACTGGTGCAAGACGAGATCGAACTCGTGCTGCAGGTCAACGGCAAGACACGCGGCAAGATCGTCGTTGCGGCTTCGGCCGATGACGAAGCCGTGAAGGCTGCGGCGCTGGCCAGCCCGGAGTTTCACAAGTTCAGCGAGGGCAAGCCCGTCAAGCTGGTCAAAGTCGTCAAGGGCCGCCTGGTCAACGTGGTTGCCGCCTGATGCACCGACGCGCCGCGCTGTTGGCCGTCGCCGCTCTCGCCGGCTGCGGCTTCCAGCTTCGCCAGACGCCGCCGCTGCCGATGCGGTCGATCGCGCTCGTCGGCTTCGGCAAGACCTCGCCGCTGGCCGTGGCGTTGAAGAGCGAGCTCGAGCGCGCCGGCGTTGCCGTGCGCGAGAACCCGGCGCAGGCCGAGACCGTGTTCGATGCGCTCGGCGATGCGCGCGAGAAGTCGGTGGCGGCGTCCACCGCCGCCGGCCAGGTGCGCGAGGTGCAGTTGCGCGTGCGCCTGCGCTTTCGTGTCGCCACACCGGCAGGCCAGTTGTTGCTGCCGGCGTCGGACCTGCTGCTGACGCGGGACATGAGCTACAACGAAACCGCGGCGCTGGCCAAGCAGCAGGAAGAGTCGCTGCTCTACCGTGCGATGGAAAACGACATCGTGGTGCAGGTGCTGCGACGCTTGTCGTCGATCAAATTGAGCGCATGAATCTCAGACCCGATCAACTCAGCGGCCACCTCGCCAAAGGCGTCAAGGCGCTGTACACGATCCACGGCGACGAGCCGCTGTTGGCGCAGGAGGCGGGCGACGCGATCCGCGCCGCCGCGCGCGCCGCCGGCTACAACGAACGCAAGGTCTTCACCGTCGGCAACGCGGCGCACTTCGACTGGGCCGGCTTCATCGGCGCGTCGCAGGCAATGAGCCTGTTTGCCGAACGGCAGTTGATCGAGCTGCGCATGCCCAACGGCAAGCCGGGCAAGGACGGTTCGCAAGCGCTGCAACGCTATTGCGAAGGCCTGAACGACGATGTCGTGACGCTGCTGCATCTGCCCAAGCTCGACTGGCAGCAGATGAAGAGCGGCTGGTTCAACGCGCTTGATGCGGCCGGCGTGATGCTCAAGGTCGATGCGGTGGCACGCGCCGAGCTGCCGGCCTGGATCGCGCGCCGGCTGTCGGCGCAGGGCCAGCGCGTCGCCGACGGTGATGAAGGCCAGCGCACCTTGACCTTCTTCGCCGATCGCGTTGAAGGCAACCTGCTGGCCGCGCACCAGGAGTTGCAGAAGCTGGCGTTGCTGCATCCGCAGGGCGTGCTGTCGTACGAGCAGATCGAAGCCGCGGTGCTCAACGTGGCGCGCTTCGATGTCTTCAAGCTCGGCGAAGCCGTGCTTGCCGGCCAGGTCAGCCGCGCGCTGCGCATGCTGGAGGGCTTGGAGGCTGAAGGCGAGGCTGCTGTGCTCGTGCATTGGACGCTGGCCGCCTGTGCCGC
>CADEEN010000040.1 GCA_902826345.1 uncultured Burkholderiales bacterium
CCCGGCTGCGCAATGCCGGCGTTGTTGATCACCAGCGTCACATCCGATGCCAGCGCTGCGGCCGCCGCCACCTCGTCGGGCTTGTTGACGTCGAGTCGCAGGGCCTGCACGCCGGGCAGCGTGACGGCCGCAGGATCGCGCGCGGCGGCGTAGACCTTGCGGGCGCCGCGCGCCAGCAGCTCGCGCGCGAATGCCAGGCCGATGCCTCGATTGGCGCCCGTGACGAGCGCGACTTCGTTTTCGATCTTCATGGGGTCTCCAGAGAGTGAATGGGAATGGGAACGGACGGACTCACCTGAGCTTCACGACCACCTTGCCCTTCGCGCGGCCTGAATCGACATAAGCCATGGCCTCGTTCGTCGCCTCGAACGGGAAGACCCGGTCCACCACCGGACGGATGACGCCGGCCTCGACCAGACGGGTGATTTCGCCGAGTTGGCTGCCGTTCGCCATCATGAAGAGGAAGCTGTAGTCGATGCCGCCGCGCCGGGCCCTTCGCCTGACACCCGCGCTCAGCAGGCGCAGCACCAGCTTCACGAACCCGGGCGCGCCGATGGCCTGACCGAACGCAGGGTCCGGCGGGCCGGAAATGGAGATCAGCTTGCCGCCACGCCGCAGCACGCGAAGCGACTTTTCGAGCGTCTTGCCGTCCTGGCTGTTCAGAACCACGTCGACGTCGCGCAGGACATCCTCGAAGTCCTGCGTCCTGTAGTCGATGACGACGTCCGCGCCCAGGCTCTTCACCAGCGCCGCATTGCCCGCGCTGGTGGTCGTGGCGACGGTCGCGCCGAGATGTTTGGCCAACTGGATCGCGAACGTGCCGACGCCGCCCGAGCCGGCCTGAATGAAGACCTTCTGCCCTTTTCGCAAATGGGCGACTTCGACCAGCGCTTGCCAGGCCGTCAAGGCCACCAGCGGCAGGCTGGCGGCCTCCTCCATCGTGAGGCTCTTGGGCTTGTGCGCGACGGACGCCGCCTTGACCGCAACCATCTCCGCGAACGTGCCGATGCGCATGTCGTCGGCCCGCGCGTAGACCTCGTCGCCCACTTTGAATGGCTGCGCGCTCGGGCCGACATCGACGACCACGCCGGCAACGTCATGTCCCAGCACCAGCGGCATGCGATACGGCAGGATGAGCTTGAACTCGCCGTCGCGGAGCTTGCAGTCCAACTGGTTGACGCTCGCGGCATGCACCTGGACCAGAACCTCGTCGTCGCGCAAGGTCGGGGCCGGTACCTCCGACAAGGTTATGGCGCGCTTCTTGCCGTAGCGCTCGAGAACGAATGCCCTCATGGTGTTGCTCATGGTTCTGGTGCTTTTAGAATTCCGCGAGTTCAATGATGATGATCACAATCATAATTGTTGTCAAGCTGTTTGATGCTGGTTATAATCAATGCGTCGTCAACGCCCCCGAACCGGCATCCATCGAAGGATTCGAGCCATGAAGGTCACCAAGGCGCAAGTGCAAGCCAACCGCGCGCACATCCTCGAAACGGCATCGACGCTCTTTCGCGAGCGCGGCTACGACGGCATCGGCGTGGCCGATCTGATGGCGGCCGCCGGATTCACCCACGGCGGCTTCTACAAGCACTTCGGGTCCAAGGCCGACCTGATGGCTGAAGCCGCGGCCTGCGGTCTCGCCCGGTCGTCAAGCCTGAGCGAGGGCGCCGACAAAGCCGCATTCGTGCGCCAGTACCTGTCCCGAGCGCACCGCGACGCGCCGGGCGATGGCTGCACGTTCGCGGCGCTGGGCGCCGACGCGGCGCGCCAACCGGTTCAGGTCAAGTCGGTGTTCGAAGCCGGCCTCGAAGACTTGTTGTCGGCCCTCGGGCGTGACGACCCGGAGCAGGGATCACGGGCACGGCGTGAGCAACGTGCCCAGCGGCTCAGCACCTTCGCGCATCTCGTCGGCGCGATGGTGTTGTCGCGAGCCTGTCCCGACGATTCGCCGCTGGCCGACGAGGTTCTGCAAGCCTGCCGTTCGGCCATCCTGCCCAAGCGCGGCGTGGCTTCCGGCCCGACAGGAGCCCCACGGCGCGTCACCCGGAGGCGGGCAGCATGAACAACGAACAACCGGCGCCCGACGGGCTGCAGCAGTTGCAGGCGTTGTTGAGCACCGGGCTGAAGGCGCCGATCGGCCGCACGCTCGGATTCGAGCTGGTCGAGGTCGAACGCGGGCGCGTCGTCTTCGAGGGCAAGCCCGACCGCAGCGTCTACAACCCGATGGGCACGGTGCACGGCGGCTACGCCGCGACGCTGCTCGACAGCGCCTGCGGGATCGCGACGCACTCCGCGCTCGCCGCCGGCCGCGGCCACACCACGCTGGAGTTGAAGGTCTCGTACCTGCGCAGCTTGAGCGACGACAGCGGCGTCGTGCGCGCGACCGGCCGCGTGGTCTCGGTCGGCAGGCGCGTCGCCTTTGCCGAGGCCACGCTGCATGACGGCGCGGGACGCTTGTGTGCGACCGCGAGTTCCACGTTGCTCGTGTTCGACATCGAGCCCGGGCGCGGCGCGATGCTGGGCTGACGCAGCAAACGCAAGCAGGCTGGTGTTGCCCGCGAGTCTGGCCGCCCTGGGCGCGCTGGCGACCAACATCATGCTGCCAGCCTTCCCGCTGATGGCGCGATCGGCGACTGTGCGGCATCGGTGCTGGCCCGCGCCATCGCGCGGGGCGTTGCGCTCGATGATCGCCAGGCCTTCTTTCGCGACCGACGAGCCGGCTGCAATCATCCGCCTCGCCCTCAAGGCAGGAGCCGACGCATGAGCACCGATCGCAGCCGCATCGACCAAGCGTTTTCTGGGCGGCGGCGTTGCTGTCCGTCGCCTTCGTGGTCTGGGGCGTGGCGTCGCCCAAGTCGCTCGCCGACGCCACCACCGCCGTGCTGGGGTGGATCATCGACGGCTTCGTCTGGACCTTCGTCGATCCGCGAGTTTCGCGGCCATCATCGTCGCCGCGCGGTTCCTGGTGGTGATGATCGGCTTGTGCGCGGCGCTGTGGGTGGCCTTGCTCGACGAGTGTCCGAGCGGCCGAGCCCGCGCTTGCAGCCGGTGCGATGAGGCGGCGCCAGCGCGGCGCCGACGTGCTGTGGATCGAGACCATGCCGTCGAAGGAGGAAGTCGTCGCCGCGGTCGCAGGCGCTGCGACCAGCGGCCTGCCGATCGTCTGCACGATGAGCTTCGACACGCATGGCAGCCGATGATGGGCGTGACGGCGAGCGACTTCGTCGCCTTCAGGCGCGAACTGCCGCGCCGCTTGACGGCCTGCGGCAGCACCTGGGGCGTCGGCGCAGCCGAGGTCGTGGCCGGCATGCCGAGCACCTGCGCGCGATGCGCCACGCCCTCGAAGCGCACACGCGCGCCGCGCTGCCGACGATGGAGGAGGTGGGAGCACAGCTCGGCGACGTCTCACGCGGCGCCCGTGCGTTGTGGGACGGCACCTCCGGCCCCGCGGCGCGGCCGGCAAGGGGAGCGCGCGTCACCAAGTCCCGCTCGGGTTGAAGAGCACGGCTCAGAGCGCAGCCCCAGGCCCTCGTCAGCGACACCGACCTTGCTTCGCCCGTGCCCAGGATCACAATGCCGCAGCACACCAACGACGAGGAGACCGCGCGATGGATGCTTCTTCTGACGCGCTGCGCCGCGAGCGGCTGGACGAGGTGCTGGCGCTGGCCCGGCAACGCTTGAGCGGCGAGCGGCACGCCGCCTTCGAAGCCTTCGCCCGCGAGGGCTTCGGCCAGCTCGATGCCGACGACCTGGCCGAGCGCCGCGTCGAAGACCTGGTCGGCGCGCTGCTGTCGCACTGGCAGTTCGGCGCACAGCGCACGCCCGGCGTGCCCAAGGTGCGCGTGCTCTCGCCGTCGATCGCCGAAGAAGGCTGGGCCTCGCGCCATTCGGTGATCCAGATCGTCAACGACGACATGCCCTTCCTCGTCGACTCGACGACGGTCGAGATCAACGTGCAGGGCCTGACGATCCACCTGCTCGTGCACCCGGTGTTCTCGGTGCAGCGCGACGCCGCGGGCGCGCTGACGAGCTTCGCCGCGCCGACGCCGGGCACGGCTGGAGCTGCGCGCGAATCGTGGATGACGATCGAAGTCGATCGCCTGGTCGATGCCGAACAGCGCGACGCGTTGCACGCCGGCATCGACAAGGTGCTGGCCGACGTGCGCGCCGCCGTCGGCGACTGGAAGGCGATGGTGCAGCGGCTCGAAGACGCGATCGCCGAGGTGGCGCAGCTCGCCGCCAAGCCGCCGCCCGGTGTGCCCGCGTCGGAAGCGGCCGAGTGTGGCGCCTTCCTCGAGTGGCTGGCGCAGGACCATCTGGTGCTGCTCGGCTACCGCCAGCACGACCTGGTGCTGCACGAGGGCGTCGATGCGCTGCGTCTCGTGCCCGGCAGCGGTCTGGGCGTGCTGCGCGAGCACGGCCGCGAATCGCGCCAGCCCGGCGCCGCGGGCCTGCCGCCGGCCGCGCGCGCACTCGCCCGTGCCACGCTGCCGATGCTGGTGGTGACCAAGGCCAACACGCGCTCCACCATCCACCGCCCGGGCTACACCGACTACATCGGCGTCAAGCGCTATGACGCGAGCGGCGCCGTGATCGGCGAGCACCGCTTCCTCGGCCTGTTCACGTCCTCGGCCTACGCCACGCGCGTGGCCGACACGCCGTTGCTGCGCCGTCGCATCGAGGCCATCGCCGCGCGCGCCGGCTTGCCGGCCGGTGGGCACCGCGCCAAGGCGCTCGCGCACATCCTCGAGACCTATCCGCGCGACGACCTGTTCCAGATCGGCGACGACGAGTTGTACGACGCAGCGCTCGGCATTCTCGCGCTCGGCGACCGCCAGCGCCTGCGCCTGTTCCTGCGCCGCGATGCCTTCGACCGCTTCGTCTCCTGCCTGCTGTACGTGCCGCGCGAGGTCTATTCGAGCGACCTGCGCGTCAAGTGCCAGGAGGTGCTGACGGCGGCCTTCAACGGCCTCTCCAACGATTTCGACGTGCACCTGGGCGAAGGCGCGCTGGTGCGCATCCACGTCGTTGTGCGCACGGTGCCGGGCCAGTTGCCCACCGTCGATCGGCGCGAGCTCGAAGCGCGCCTGGCGGGCGTGGCGCGGCGCTGGAGCGATCAGTTGCGCGACGCGCTGGTCGATGCCGAAGGCGAGGCCCGCGGCCTGGCGCTGTTCAAGGCCTGGCATCGCGCCTTCCCGGCCGACTACCGCGAGCGCGTCGATGCCCGCGCCGCGGTGGCCGACGTGCGCAAATCCGCGCAGTTGTCCGACGCGCAGCCGCTGGCGCTGTCGCTGTACAAGCCGCTCGGCGCCGATCCCGACGTCTGGGGCTTCAAGGTCTATCGGCGCGGCGCGCCGATCGTGCTCTCCGACAGCCTGCCGATGCAGGAGCGCATGGGCGTGCGCGTGATGGGCGAGCACAACCATCGCATTGCAGACGGCGCGAGCTTCGTCTCGCTGCACGACTTCGACATCCGCGCGCCGATCGCGAGTGATGCCGAGCCGCAGGCGGTGGCGCGCCTGTTCGAAGACGCCTTCGCGCAGGTCTTCGACGGCACGGTGGAGAACGACGACTTCAACCGCCTCGTGCTGCTCGCAGGCGTGCCGGCAGAGCAGGTGGTGATCCTTCGCGCCTACGCACGCTATTGCAAGCAGATCGGCTTTGCGCTGTCGCAATCGGCGATCGAATCGACGCTGACAGCGCAGCCGCGCATCGCACGGCTGCTGCTGCAGTTGTTCAAGCTGCGCCTGTCGCCCACCGAGCGCGATGACGGCGCGGCGCAGAGCCAGCTCAACGCGATCGAGCTCGCGCTGGAGAAGGTGAGCAACCTGTCCGAAGACCGCGTGCTGCGCCAACTGCAGAGCCTCATCCTTGCGACGCTGCGCACGAACTACTGGCGCACCGGCGTCGGCCACTCGGGCGCGCCGGGCCCGCGCCGCGCCTTCGTCAGCTTCAAGTTCGATTGCGCGCAGGTGCCGGGCCTGCCCGAACCGAAACCGCTGTTCGAGATCTTCGTCTACTCGCCGCGCTTCGAAGGCGTGCACCTGCGCGGCGGCAAGGTGGCGCGTGGCGGCCTGCGCTGGAGCGACCGGCCGGAAGACTTCCGCACCGAGGTGCTCGGCCTGGTGAAGGCGCAGATGGTGAAGAACACCGTCATCGTGCCGGTGGGCAGCAAGGGCGGTTTCGTGCTGAAGAAAGCGCCGCCGTCATCGGACCGCGAAGCCTTCATGAAAGAAGGCGTGGCCTGCTACCAGGACTACCTGCGTGGCCTGCTCGACCTCACCGACAACCGCGTGGGCGACCAGATCGTGCCGCCGCCGCTGGTGGTGCGGCACGACGCTGACGACCCGTACCTGGTCGTCGCCGCCGACAAGGGCACCGCCACCTTCAGCGACCACGCCAACGCCGTCAGCGCCGAGTACGGCCACTGGCTGGGCGATGCCTTCGCGTCGGGCGGCAGCGTCGGCTACGACCACAAGGCGATGGGCATCACCGCGCGCGGCGCGTGGGAGAGCGTCAAGCGGCTGTTCCGCGAGCGCGGTGTCGATACGCAGACGACGCCCTTCACGGTGGCCGGCATCGGCGACATGTCGGGCGACGTCTTCGGCAACGGCATGCTGCTGTCGCGCCACATCCGGCTCGTCGCGGCCTTCGACCACCGCCATGTCTTTCTCGACCCCGACCCCGACGTGGCGGCGTCGTTCGCCGAGCGCGAGCGCCTGTTCAAGCTGCCGCGCTCGTCGTGGGCCGACTACGACGGCAAGCTCATCAGCCAAGGCGGCGGCATCTGGAGCCGCCACGAGAAGAGCGTGCCGATCTCGCCGCCGGTGCGCGCGGTGCTCGGCATCACGGCCGAGAAGCTCACGCCCACCGAGCTGATCGTGGCCATCTTGAAAGCGCCGGTGGACCTGCTCTACAACGGCGGCATCGGCACCTACGTCAAGGCCGCGAGCGAGTCGCACGCCGACGCCGGCGACCGCAGCAACGACGCGGTGCGCGTCAACGGCCGCGACCTGCGCTGCAAGGTGGTGGGCGAGGGCGGCAACCTCGGCTTCACGCAGCGCGGGCGCATCGAAGCCGCGCTGCACGGCAACGGCGGGCAGGGCGTGGGCATCAACACCGACGCCATCGACAACAGCGCGGGCGTGGACACCTCGGACCACGAAGTCAACATCAAGATCCTGCTCGGCCTGGCGATGGCCGACGGCGAGATGACGGCCAAGCAGCGCAACACGCTACTCGCACAGATGACCGACGAGGTGGCCGCGCTCGTGCTGCGCGACAACACCTTCCAGACGCAAGTGCTGTCGATCACGAACCGGCTCGGCCCGCGCCTGTTCGATCAGGAGGCGCGTTTCATGCGCTTCCTGGAAAAGCAGGGCAAGTTGAACCGCGCCATCGAGGTGTTGCCGAGCGACGACGAGATCGCCGAGCGCAAGGCTGCCGGCGGCTGCCTGACCACGCCCGAGCGCGCGGTGCTGCTCGCCTACTGCAAGATGTGGCTGTTCGACGAGATCATCGAGTCCGATCTGCCCGAGGACGATTGGGTGGGCACCGCGCTGGCGCGCTACTTCCCGGCCACGCTGCGCGAGCGCATGGCGGCCTACATCCCGCGCCACCCGCTCCGGCGCGAGATCGTCGCCACGCACGTGCTCAACAGCATGGTCAACCGCGTCGGCGCCACCTTCACGCACCGCATCACCGAGATGACGAGCGCCAAGCCGGCGCAGGTGGTGCGTGCCTACCTGCTGGCGCGCGAGGTCTTCGGCGTGGTCGGCCTGTGGCAGCGCATCGAAGCGCTCGACAACCAGGTGAGCGATGCGCTGCAGGCCGAGATGCTGATCCACGAAGGCTGGCTCACGTCGCGAGCCACCACCTGGTTTCTGCGCTCGCGCCGCCTGGCCGAGCCGATGGCCGCGACCATCGTGCGCTTCACGCCCGCGGTGGACGCGCTCGCCGCGCGCCTGGCGCCCGCGGCCGCGCAGTCGTTGCGCTGCACGGGCTGGGTGTCGGCCGGCGTGCCGGCGGACCTGGCGGCCCGCGTCGCCAGCGCCGAAGGCTTGCTCGACGCGCTCGACATCGCCGAAGTGGCCGACGCCAGCCGGCGCCCCTTCGACGACGTGTGCGAGGTGCACGCGGGCGTCGGCGAGCGCCTCGGCCTGGCGCGGCTGCGCGCGCAGATCGATGCGCTGCAAAGCGATTCGTACTGGCAAAGCCGCGCCAAGACCGCGCTCGGCGACGACCTGGCCGGCCTGCAACGCGCGCTCGCGCAACAGGTGCTCGAAGAAGGCCAGACCGCCACCGCGCCCGCGATGATCGCGCAGTGGGAAACGACGCAGGCTGTGCCGCTGGAGCGTGCGCGGCGGCTGCTCGCCGATCTGGCGGAGAGCAAGCAGGCGGATCTGGCGATGCTGTCGGTGGCGTTGCGGGAGTTGAGGAATTTGGTTTGAAGGGGCGGGGCGTTGATCGTTGATCGGTGATCGTGCGGCCCCGTCGCAGGCGATATTCGGACTGCAACGATCGAACGGTTGCTTGAGCGACAAAACGAGCGCCGCTCGTCGGCGCGCGAGTGCTCAATCTAGAACCTACAAATAAGTCCGATGCCTACTTCGGCCTCATAGTTGCTGCGGGCGATGGGGCTCGCCCTGACGCCGCTGCTAAAGCGCTCATACACCGCCTCGCCAAAAATCTGCCAATTCTGGTTGACGTCATGGCGATACGTGTAGTTGAGCCCAAGCGAGCGAAATCCACCACTCAACTTGGTTTCATCTAATCCGGATGCCGCCGACTGCTGTGAGTTGATGCCGAAATCTTTGTTGGCGTATCTCCGATCGTGAAACACCACGACGAAATTCACTTCAGAACCCGTTCCGTCGGCTCTATCGCCGAAGCGGCGCCCCACTCCAAACAAGCCAAGATTTCCCTTACCTCCGGTCACAGCCCGGCCAATCAACCAATAACGCCAATCTGCATCAAGTGCATAACGTGTTTGCAGCACTAATTGAGCACGATCGTCTCCGTCGCCGAGTCCATCCAGACGGCCGTCCTTGGAATCATTTTCTTTACGGCCTTCATCGAAGCCCACGACAGCCTCGAGCAGCCAAGTATCAGCACGAAGACCACGCCAGCCCAGTGCTTCACCTGCCCAGAAGAACATGTCGTTGCCTTTGCGCCATTGGACTGCGCCAGCTGGTTCCACCTCGAAACCGAACTCGTCCGATCCTTCGTAGGCGGATTCGTATTCAATACTAACGCCCAGCCCGAAGCTCCAGCCATCCTTGCCTTTGGAAAAGTCATCAACTGAGGGCAAAGGTACCAACGCTGTTTTGCCATCTTGCGCCCATGCGGCTTGAAAGAAGAAACCATGCATGAGAATGATCAACAGTAGACCCGTAAACTTTTTCATCTAGAGATCTTTCGTGTATGAATTTGGCCAGGATGCGCCCGCAAGCATAGTCTTCAGCCGCGGTTCAGGACAGTCTGCAAAACCCCACCGATAGGGCGCGTTGGAGCGATGCTCCGACCACGTCGTCATCGACATGCTGATCGACGTATTTGCCCATGCGCACTTCGAACGGGCTGGTCTCGTCGTCGGTGACGGCGCCTTAGGAGAGCAGGCCGCTTTCGATGCGCTCGCAGCCGCGACGATCGGCACGCCGTCTGTGAGTGCCGCGCGAAAGTAGCGTTGCACCGGCGCGGGCAGGCCTTCGAGTTCACGTGCCGCGTCGCGTCGTACAGCGCCGGTGTCGGGGCCACGCGCGCTGCGTCGAGTTGCGTGTTCAGTGCGTCCGTCAGCGTCTTCCAACGGGCGTTGCCGTAGGCGACGGCTCCCGCCAGCACGGCTGCGATCAGCACCAGCGCCACGCCGAGCCACTTCAGTGCGCTCATCAGGCAACCTCCGCGCTGAGCGCGCTCCGGTATGAGCGTTTCGGAGCGGCCGTGCACGCTCATGGCGCCGGCGCCTTCAGCAGCGCGACGATCGCAGCGCGCACTTCATCGTCATGCCCCACCCAGACGTGGCCGCCGCTGTCGAAGCCGATGAACTTCGCACCGCGGACCCGGCTCGCGGTGTAGCGTGCACCGGCGTCGGTGCCGAAGCCGTCGTCGCGTGCGCTGATGACGAGCGTCGGCAGGCGCAGCGATTCGAGCGGCGCGGGGCCGAGGCGGCGGCCGAGCCCGGTGTCGTCGCGCAGGCCCGCAGCGCGAAGCGACACCGGCAGGATCGCGTCGGCCATGGTGTTGACGCGCGCCTGCTCGGCTTGCGTTGCGGCATGCACCCGTTCGGGCGGCGTTGCGAGCACCCAGCGAAAGACGGCGTCGCGCGCCACGTGCAGGCCGGCCCAGAAGAGGAAGTCGGAGCCGAGCAGGCGCACGAGCGTGGCGTCGGCAGCCACCGGCAGCGGCGTCGCCGCGGCGTCCGGGTGGTAGGCGATCGGCGCCACGAGCACCAGCGCGCTGATGCGATCGGGATGGCGCAGCGCGGCCTGCAACGCCGAAGGCGCACCGGCCGAGGCGCCGAGCACGGCGGCCTTCGGGATGCCGAGCGCGTCGAGCAGGCACACATGCGCATCGGCCTGCGCTTGCGGCGACGCATCGGCCGGCCGCGGCGTGCGCAGGTAGCCGAAGCGCGACGGTGCGATGACGCGGATGCCGTGCTGCGTCAGCGCGCGCGCAAAGGCCATGCCCTGGTCGTGCCCGCCGCCGCTGCCATGCACCACCAGCAGCGGCATGCCGTGACCCGCTTGCTGAAATTCGATCGGCCCGCAGCGTGTGTCGATCACCGTGCTGCCTTGCGCGGCGCGCGCCGTGGCTCGTGCCAGGTCGCTGCGAAAACGCGTGTGGACGAACCACGCGGCCAGCAGCGACGCCGCAACGAAGACCAGCGCGGCCCGCCGCGCCGTCACGTCTTGTCGGGCTTGCGCACCAGCAAGACCGCGCAAGGCGCCAGGCGCATCACCCGCTCGGCGTCGCTGCCCAGCACCAGCCGGTTCATGCCACGCCGGCCGTGCGTACCCATCAAGATCAGGTCGCAGCGGTGCTCACGCGCCTGCACGGCGATGGCGTCGCCCACGCGGGACGACGGATTGTCGATGAGGTGGGCTTCGCAAGCGATGTGGCGCGACCTGGCTTGGGCGTGCGCACGATCGAGCAGAGCGCGGCCGCGAGCGCGCTGGTCGTCGAGGAGCTGCTGCCAGGCCGCGCTGCGCCGTGTCGCTGCCGTCGATGGCAACCAGGATGCGGTGGTACACGCGGCGCTCCTGCAGATGCACAAGCACGCATGCTGCGCGAGCTGCCGAGCCGTGTGTTGACGCAGCGCAAATCAGCGTCTCGGAGCCTGCACAATCGCGCCGTGAGCCCCACCCACATCGCGGTTGTCGACGACGAGCCCGAGATCACGCTGCTGATCGCGCGCTACCTCGGCGCGCAGGGCTTTCGCGTGTCGCAGCTGCATCGCGCCGCCGGGTTGCCCGCGTTGATGCGCGACGACCCGCCGGCGCTGGTGCTGCTCGATCTCGGCCTGCCGGGCGAAGACGGCTTTGCGGTGGCGCGCCGGTTGCGCGAGCACCACCGCTGCGGCCTCGTCATCGTCAGCGGGCGCGGCGATGCGGTGGACAAGGTGGTGGGCCTCGAAGTCGGCGCCGACGACTACGTCACCAAGCCGTTCGACTTGCGCGAGTTGCTGGCGCGCATCAAGGCGGTGCTGCGGCGGCTCGAGCCGGCGGCGCCCGCTGCGGCTGCGGGCACGACAGCCGGCGGCTTTGCCTTCGCCGGCTTCACGCTCGAGCTCGGCGCGCGCCGCGTCGCCGATGCCGCGGGCCACGACGTCGCGCTCACCGGCGGCGAGTTCGATCTGCTGGTCACGCTGTGCCGCCACGCCGGCCGCGTGCTGTCGCGCGATTTCCTGCTCGACGCGACGCGTGGCCGCGAGGCCGGGCCGTTCGACCGCACGATCGACGTTCAGGTGGGGCGATTGCGGCGCAAGCTCGAAGCCGGCAGCGCGACGCCGCTGATCAAATCGGTGCGCGGCGCTGGCTACCTGCTCGCGGTCCCGGTGCAAGTGCTGTGACCGCGCTGCCGCTGCACGACGCTCTGTTCGACGCGTACCCCGACGCGGTGCTGCTGGTGGACGACAGCGGCCGCATCGTGCGCGCCAACCAGGCGGCGAGCACGCTGCTCGGCTACGCGCACGATGAGCTGATCGGCCTGGCGATCGAAGCACTCGTGCCCGACGCGGCCCGCGCCCGCCACGTGGCTGACCGACAGGCCTTCCAACGCGCGCCGCGCAGCCGGCCGATGGGCACGCAGATGGACCTCGCTGCGCGCCGCCGCGACGGCAGCCAGGTGCTGGTGGAGATCGCACTCAGCCCGCTCGTCGCCGACGGCCAGCCCCACGTGCTCGCTGCCGTGCGCGGCATCGGCGACTACCCGCGCGTCAAGCAGGCGCTGCGGCGCGCGCGCCATGCCGAATGCATCGCGCAGATGGGGCGGCTGGCGGTGGACAGCCGCGATAGCGAGGCGGTGTTGCGCGAACTGCCGGCTGCGGCCGCAGCAGCGCTCGACGCGCAGGCCGGCGTGTTGCACGTGCAGGATGCCGACGGCCGCCGCGTGCGCAGCTTCGGCGATGCATCGACGCCGGCGCACGACGCCGCATCGATCGCCACCGCGCGCGCCGAGCGCGGCCCCGCCACGCAGCCCGGTTTTGCGTCGCGCATCGCGCAGCCGATTGCCGACCGCGGGCGCGCGCTGGGCCTGCTCGAAGTGCACACGCACGCGCCGCGCGCCTTCGATGCCGACGACGCGCGCTTTCTGGAATCGCTGGCCAGCCTGGTGGCCACGGTGCTGCAGCGCGCGGCGAGCGAAGATGCGCTGCGCCACGCGCAGCGGCTCGAAGCGGTGGGCCAGTTGACGGGCGGCATCGCGCACGACTTCAACAACCTGCTGACCATCGTGCACGGCAACCTGCAGGTGCTCGAAGACTGGCCGTCGGTCTCCGGCGACGACGGCGCGCGCGAGCTGCTCACGTCGGCGCAGCGCGCCACGCGCCGCGGCGCCGAGCTCACGGCCAAGCTGCTCGCGTTTTCGCGCCGCCAGCGACTGCAGCCGCGACCATTGTCGCTGCAACGCTTCTTGCCGCCGCTGGCCGATCTGCTGCGGCGCACGCTCGATGCGCGCATCCGCATCGAACTCGAGGTCGCTGCCGACACGCCCGAGTGCCTGGCCGACATGGGCCAGCTCGAAGCCGCGCTCGTCAACATCGCGATCAACGCGCGCGACGCCATGCCCGACGGCGGCACGCTCGCCTTCGACGCCGCGCGCTGCGCGGTGGCGCCGCAGGAGGTCGATGCCGACGCGTGGCGACGCGGCGGTGTCGCGCTGGCGGTGAGCGACAGCGGCGTCGGCATGAGCGAAGCCGTGCTCGCGCGCGCCTTCGAGCCCTTCTTCACCACCAAGGAGGCAGGACGCGGCACCGGCCTGGGCCTGGCCACGGTGCACGGCTTCGCACACCAGTCCGGCGGCGCGGTGCTGCTGAGCAGCGCGCCGGGCGCGGGCACGACGGTGACGCTGTACTTGCCGGCGGCGCAAGAGGCGGCGTCGGATGCGGTGGACGCGATGCCATCGCCATCGGCGTCATCGCACGATGCGGCGATCCCGAGTGGCCTGCATGTGCTGCTGGTCGAAGACGAGCCCGAGGTGCTGCGCGTGGTGCAGGCGTTTCTGGCAGGTTGGGGTTGCCGCGTGGTCACGTGCTCGCACGCGCAGGCAGCGCTCGATGCGCTGGCGGGCGAAGAACGTTTCGACCTGCTGTTCAGCGACGTGGTGCTCGGCCCCGGCCTGCGCGGCACCGAGCTGGCGCGACGCGCGCGCGAGTGGCAGCCCGATCTTGCGCTGCTGCTGATGTCGGGCTACGCGGCCGACGCCGATGCGCCGGCCGGCGTGCCGCTGCTGCGCAAGCCGTTCACGCGCGAGCAGTTGGGGCAGGCGTTGGACGGGGTGCTGCGACAGTCAGGCGTTTGACACTCGAATCAGCTACTGCAACGCTACCCCCGCACCGTCGTGCCCCACGAAATCCGCCAGCGCCGACACATCCGGGATCCGGATCTCGCGGCGCGCACCGTCGGCGAAGCCGATCAACTGCGCGCGTGCCAACCTTGACAGCGCGCGGCTCACCGATTCCAGCGTCAGCCCGAGGTAGTTGCCGATCTCGGCGCGCGTCATGCGCAGCGTGATCTGGTCGTTGCGCAGGCCGCGGCTGTCGAGCGCGTGGGCCACGAGGCGCAGGAACTCGGCCACGCGCGCATCGGCCGACAGCGTGGTCAGCGCCATCAGCGCGTCGCGGTCGCGGCCGATGACGCGGCTCATCTCGGCGTGCAGCAGCGCCATCAGCGGCGGATGCTCGGCGCAGGCCGCCACCAGTGCGTCGTAGCGCAGCGCCCAGACCTCGCCGGTGTCGAGCGCCACCGCGTCGCAGCGAAAGCGCCCGCCGGCGATGCCGTCGAAGCCCAGCCAGTCGCCGCGGAACAGCAGGCCCACCATCTGCGCGCGGCCATCGGCCGCGCTGTTGACGACCTTGCAGCAGCCGGTGTTCTGCAGGTACAGGTGCGTGAACGCATCGCCGCTGCGATAGATCGCATCGCCGGCATGCACCACGCGGCGTTGCACCGGCACACGCTCGGCCACCAGCGCCAGCATGTCGGTGATGCGCTGGCGCTCACGCCGGGTTTCTTGCGCTTCGATCAGGTCGTGTCGGGCAGTGGCGGTGCTGGTGACGGTGTTCATCGCGGCTCCTTGATGGGTGCAGGCAGTCTGCGAGCACAGTCGCAGCGGCTCGCGACGCGCGGGTGACGCTGGGTGACGTTGTGTGAACCGTTGGTGAACGGCGCGGCGGGATTGCGCCAGCGCAAACCGTCTGCAGTGGCTTGCGGCGAGCATCTGCCGTCGTGAACCCGCCCTTGCATCGCCACTTGCTGTGCCCGGCGCCGCTGGACGCGTCGTCGGCGCGCGCCTTGCTCGCGGTGGCGCGTTCGCTGCGGCAGGCGGTCGGCGGTGACGCAGCACCGTTGCGCGGCAAGAACATCGCGCTGATGTGCGGCGATGTGGCCGCCGAGAACGCGGTGCGCCTGTTCGCCGAAGCCGCCTCGGGTTTGGGCGCGCGCGTGGCGCGCATCGATGCGACCTGCACGTGGTTGCACGGGCAAGCGCAGCCCGGCGTCGACACCGCGCGGCTGCTGCAGCACCTGTACGACGCGGTCGATTGCGAGGCGCTGCCGGCCGGTTTTGCGGCGCGGCTGCAGTCGCTGCTCGAAGTGCCGGTGTACGACAGCCTGGCGCGCGAAGACCATCCGATGTTCGACCTGCTGGCGCAGCTGGTGCCGCCTGGGCGCGCGCCGGTGGCCGACGATCGGCGCGTGCTGGTGCAGGCCGCGCTCGTGAGTACTTTGTTGTGAGTGCCGACAGCGCCGCATCGCTCGCGCCGCAGTGCACGACCTGCACCGTGCCGCCCGAATCGCCATGGCCCGACGCCGCCGCCTCGCGCCGTGCCGAAGAGCGCCTCGCGCTGTGGCGCCTGTTCGTCGCCGCCTTCTGCGCGATGCAGGTGATGATGCTCGCCACGCCGTCGTACGTGGCCGACGCCGGCACGCTAGCCGTCGACCTCGAGCAGTTGCTCAACCGCTCGGCGTGGATGCTGACGCTGCCGGTGCTGCTGTTCTCGGCGGCGCCGTTCTTCGCCTCGGCATGGCGCACGCTGCGCACCCGGCGGCTGGGCATGGACGTGCCGGTCGCCCTGGGCATCGCGATCGCATTCGTCGCGTCGAGCGGCGCGGCGTTCGACCCCGGCGGCCTGTTCGGCCGCGAGGTGTACTTCGATTCGCTGACGATGTTCGTCAGCTTCCTGCTCGCCGGGCGCTGGCTCGAAGCGCGCGCGCGGCACCGCGCGATCGAAACGGTCGAGCGGCTGGCGTACGCGGCGCCGCTCGCCGCATGGCGGCTGCGCACCGATGGCGGCGTGGAGGCCGTGAGCGCCGACGCGCTCGTGCCCGGCGACCGGGTGCGCGTGCCGGTCGGCGAGGCGTTTCCGGCCGACGGCTGCATCGAAGCCGGCAACACGAGTGCCGACGAATCGCTGCTCACCGGTGAGTCGCGGCCGGTGGCCAAGGCGCGCGGCGATGCAGCGCTGGGCGGCAGCCTGAACCTGAGCACGCCGGTGGTGATGCGCACCCTGCGCGTCGGTGCCGACACGCGCGCCGCACAGATCGCCGCGCTGATGCGCGAAGCGCTGACGCGCCGGCCCGAGGTGCTGCGTGCGGCCGATCGCATCGCCGGGCCGTTCCTGGCCGCGGTGCTGCTGCTCGCGCTCGGCGCAGCGGCGTGGTGGTGGCCGAGCGATCCGTCGCGCGCCTTGTGGGTGGCCGTGTCGGTGCTCGTGGTGACGTGCCCTTGTGCGCTGTCGCTGGCCACGCCGTCGGCGCTGCTGGCCGCCACCTCGGGCCTCGCCAAAAGCGGCGTGCTGCTGCGGCGCATCGAGGCGATCGAAGCGCTGGCGCGTGTGCGTCATGTGATGCTCGACAAGACCGGCACGGTCACCGATTCGCAGCCGCTGCTGCGCGACGGCTTCGATGCGCAGGCGGCGGACCTGGCGGCGTCGCTGGCTGCATGGTCCACGCACCCGCTGTCGCGCGCGCTGGTGGCCGCGCGTCAGGGCGCACCGACCATCGCCTGGCGCGACGTGCGCGAGGTGCCCGGCTGCGGGCTCGAAGGCATCGATCCACAAGGGCAGCGCTGGCGGCTGGGCTCGGCGGCGTGGGTCGGCGCGACGGCGCCGTGCGATCTCGCATTCGGTTGCACGGGCCAGCCGCCGGCCGTGTTCACCTTCGACGAATCGCTGCGCGCTGATGCCGCGGCTGCGCTGTGCGCGCTGCGCGATGATGGCATCGCGGTCACGCTGCTGTCGGGCGACTCGTCAGCGCGCGTGGCGAGGCTGGCCGAGCGTTTGCATCTGTCGCATGCCATCGACAGCGCCACGCCCGAGCGCAAGCTCGCCGCGATGCGCCGTGCGCAGTCGCGCGGCGGCGTCGTCGCGATGGTCGGCGACGGTGTCAACGACGCGCCGGTGCTGGCGCAGGCCGACGTTTCTTTCGCCATGCCGCAGG